>CATYEA010000174.1 GCA_958405355.1 uncultured Lachnospiraceae bacterium | reverse complement strand
CAAAGTTTTCCTCACGGCTCTCTTCTTCCGTAAAGTAAGGCTCAGCCGCCCTTTTTAGACTTTCCGCAGAAAATCCGGGACCGTCGTCGGTCACCGCCAGGCAAAACATGTCTTCATTTTTAAGCATGCAAATCCGGATGGACGATTCGGCATAGCGAACCGCATTGGAAATCAGGTTATTATAAACCTGTTCAACAAATTCCAAGTCCACCTCAATCAATTTGTCTGCCATATTATTTTCAAAACATATTTTCAAGTCCTGCCGTCCAGCCACGGCCAAGGCCGTCTCCCTCAAATCCGAAGCCAATTGATTAACGTCCACTGGCTGACATTGGGGCCTTGTTTCCTCCAGCCGCTGTAAACGGCTCATACTGTCCGCATACCGTTCTAATCTGGAAACCTGGTTCAACATGGTCATCGCCGTATTTACAACCTGAGAATTATCGTTTGTCTGCAACATCTCGCCATAACCTTTAAGCACCGTCAACGGCGTTCGCAAATCATGAGCAAAAGCCGCATTGAGACGTTTTCGTTCTTCAACCTGCCGCCACATCTCCGAAAAATTTTCAGCCAGCGCAGACCGCATAACTTCAAAAGCCCTGCAAAGCTGCCCCAGTTCATCATCACTTTCATATTTAACCTTAAAATCCAAATCACTATTTGAAATTTTCTCCGCGGCCGATTCCAATTCATTAATCGGATTTTTAAGCTTATTTCGATAAAACAGAAAAGCAGCGGCAAATACACAAATTGCCGAGTAAATCGGAGTCACCAGCATTGGCAAAACATCCAGCAGCCCTAATAGTTTTTTATCCATTTCGCTGTATGGAATCTCCTGTTTACTGATATATGTCCCCTCACCAAGCCGTTCTCCGTCCACATTTGTCAAATAATATTTCTCTCTCGTCTCCGGATAAGCTGCCCGGATATGATTGGATAATCTATCGCACACAAACGAGGTCCCCGCACTGAGCATCATCGCAACAAGGACAAAAGCAGTAATATAAAAAATAATACTGCGCCGCAGCGAAACCTTTATTTTAGCCATTTATAGCCGCACCCCCAGACAGTCTCTATATGCACTTTATCTGTCAGCGCCCCAATTTTTACACGTATCCTGCGGATATGCTCAGCAACAACACTGCTGTCCCCCTCACTGTCATATCCCCAGACCTTTTCATAAATTCTTTCTTTATCAAAAACCTGTCCTGCATTTTGAGATAATAATTCCACAATATCAAATTCCCTTTTGGCCAGCCCTGCCGCATAACCGTTCACATAAACCGCCCGCTCAGAATAATCAACCAAAAGTTCCCCGGAAAATTTCACCTTTGCCTGATTCTGATGTCTTGCCTCTCTACGAAGATGGGCCTGTATCCGGGCTTCAAGCTCCATCAACGAAAACGGCTTAACCACATAATCATCGCCGCCAACCGAGAAGCCTTTAACCTTGTCCGTATCCTCAATCCGGGCTGTCAAAAACAATATCGGACAGGAAACATAATCTCTTATCCGTCTGCAAATTTCAAACCCATTCATTCCAGGCATATTCACATCCAGCAAAATAATATCCGGCTGGTTTTCTATTTTTCTCAGAATTTCTTCGCCATTATAGGCCGTCAATATATCATATCCTTTGCCTGCAAAAAAGACCGACAACATTTCAACAATATCCTTCTCATCGTCGGCAATCAAAACCTTAAAGCCCACATCCGTCCCCTCCCTTTTTACAAGCATACCATCAGAAAATCAACTTTTTATCTACATATCGGATAAAAACGCATCTGCCATACTATCCAATCCATACATTGAGACCATATCCTTAATTCCGGATTTTATTTCTTCCCTGCTGAAATCATGTTCTGTCAAAAAATCATCACTTTTATCATTCAAATATGAATAAAACAAAAGTGCCATTTTAAGCTTTTCCATACCGCCGTCGGAAACAATTTCGTACAATTGATTTTCGGCATTATTAATGTCACCAGCATCAATCATTGCCAATAAAGCATCCAGCATCTGTTTTTCTTCTTCATCCGCCAGCATATCCATTGTTGGTGATTCTGTATCTATATTAAAAACCAACTTCAGAATGACCCGCACCATTTCCCTGATCAGACGCATAATATAATCCCGTTCAACCATCTATAATCCCCTTTTTTATCGTCAAGTACTTTATCTGTTCCAAATTCTTTGCAGAAAAATTTTATTCAATATTGCATAAACCAAATTCATATGCTATATTTAAACCAAGAGAACAACCATACACAATGGTTGGCCGTTGTTTTATGAAGCTCCACCCGGTTGTTGAGAATGTGCGGGTGGGGCTTTTGATTTCCTAATGACTAATCAAATGAATGAAAGTCAGTAGTGCTATCAAGAAAATTCCGAACTGCATCAAGTCATTAAAACTGAATTTGTTCTTCATGGCACCACCCCCATTCTATGTAGAATGCGGCCAACCATTTTTGTATATGATTGTTCTGTTTTAAATTTTATCATATTCAATCTGCATAGACAATTTTTTCATGTCGACTGCCGCTCACAATTCATCGACAAATTTCGCAAAATATACTACTTAACCTTTTACAATCGATTCCCACATTTCGGACAATATTCAAAGTCTTCTGTCGTTGCAAATCCGCATTGGCTGCACCGCTTAATTCTTGAACCGGCCCGTTCCATCCCCTGCAGATGTTCCGGGCGTATCTCAACATTTTCACCCTTTGCTATTCTTTTTCCAATCTCCGAGTCCAGGCGGTAAATCGTATTACAGCACGTTGTCTGAACAAAATACTGCCGGTTCCACTTAAAGCAAGGTATGAAAAACAGAGACAGCACCATATATGTCATAAAAACCCGATACTGTCCATAGGCTCCGCAATGATTGCAGACAATCATCTGATGAAAATTCAACTCTTTTCTTCCTTCATTAATTCCCATCATAAAGAACATTGCTTTCCCTCCAAACTGTCAAAAAATGTCTACCAGAGATTTTCCATATCTTCTTTAGTGAACCTGTGATAAATGGTATGGCCCATCTCTTCTTTGACGCAATAATAATACGAGTCAACGGAAGCATCTTTAAAATAAAGGACCTCGTCAAAATCAGAGCCTTCCGGCATTTTTTCATAGACAAAGTCTTTACTGAAGCTTTCAAACAGCGCCCGGACATCCGCAATACTACAATGATGATTTTGCCGGAATAATTCAATCATAGCTTTTAAAAAGGCCGGTTCTTCCACATGCTCATGGACATACTCCGCACCTTCCGGCGGCACACTGATTTCGATCCGTCCTTTGTGAGCTGAAAAATGAAGCTGCCCAAGTCCCGTATCATGAATATCTAACGACGCCAAAGCCTCCAGCATCTCTCCATCATTTTCTGCATGTGTACCAAGCATGGCATTTAAGGACTCCACCGGATAATACAGACGTGTCGTCTCTTTGGCAAATCCCAGTTTAATTTGGGCTTCTTTAATTTGGTCAATAATATTTTTAATTAATTTTTCCGTATTCATTCTTTCCCACCTGATTCTATTTTGGGATGCGTTCATCGCCGCATCACGACACTAACTTTCCAAATTCGCCCGGTTTAAGATTTTCAACCAGGATATGCTCCGCATCAAACTCAGACACCTTGTCCTGCGGAAGCCGTTTTAATAATTCCTCATAGGGCATGGTTCCCAGGCTCTTGTTCTGACTTCCGGAATAAAGATAAGCTTCCCATCGCCCAACTTCGAGGGCCTTTCCTGTGTCCGGGTCCTGTATCCCAAACGGTACGCGAGGTATAGACGGCAGAATCGTCCGCACGTCTTCACTGAGACACAAAACACCAAAATATCCCTGATCATCCCGGTAAAACTGTGGCCGGGCATAATAGGCATCAATGCTCTGCTTTTCATGCATATAATCCCGAAAATCATTCAAATCCGTGCTTTTCACAAACCGTTCTGCTTCTTTTTTGCCGAGCACCAGCGGAAACATGGCCGAATATAAAGACAAATTCGAGCTTTCACCACTTAAAATCCGCCGGCACATTTCCTTCAATGCCCGAAGATTAAAATCGACCATATCTTCAAAATTGCTTAAAAATTCTTTTTGTGTCATCGGCGAGCCGTCAACCTCCATACTGCATTTCCAATAAGATGAAATTCTTGCCACGCATTGATAAAAGTCACTAAGCTCTTCTTTGCTGGTCGGGGTAAGCAATCTCAACGTCACCGATTTTGTCTCATTGACATTCCACTGAACACTAAAACCTCTGCCGATATGCTCCGGGTGATAGGCCAGAAATTCAGTCTCTCCCAGTTGTCCGCACTCCAGACAGAGCCCGTCAAAATTTCCATAACTTAATTCATTTCCAAGAATCATTTCCAATGGTATCCCTTTTTTAAAAAGACCCTTTTGTGTAATACAAACATCTATTGACATATCTTTTCCTCCCTGCAAAGTGGCGAACTTGTTATTTCTCTCCAATCGTATTATACTATTCAGGTAAACAAAACACAAGAAAGGCGGATATTCCATATGAAATTAACTCAGGACCTCAGCCGGGCGCGTTTATCGGACATAAAAAACTTATATGTCCGCACCTTTCCTGCGGTCGAGCGGAAACCATTTTATATGATACGCAAAAAGCAGGCCGAAGGCTCTATGGAAATACTATCCATTGAAAATGATACGGGAGATTTTCTGGGTCT
>CATYEA010000173.1 GCA_958405355.1 uncultured Lachnospiraceae bacterium | reverse complement strand
TTGGGGATTTTCCACACAAAATTCATAAAGCTGTGATATACTGGGCGGCATGGAGGTGGAATGGACGTGAAACATATTTTAATTGTGGAGGATGAACCGGAAATTCAGGAAATTTTGGCGGCTTATCTGCGTCATGAGGGGTATGAGGTTTCAATGGCCGATGATGGCGTGGAAGCGGTGGAGGTATTTCGTGCCGGAAATTTTGATTTGGTTCTTTTAGATATTATGCTGCCGAAAATCGATGGATTTGTCGTGTGTGAGCTGCTTCGTCGGGAGTCGGAGGTGCCGATTATTATGCTAACGGCGCTGGATGGGGAAACGGAGCAAATTAAAGGATTTGATTTGCTGGTGGATGATTATGTCACGAAGCCCTTTTCTATGCCGGTTCTGCTTCGTAAGATTGCCGCAGTGCTTCGCCGCACCGGCAGGGGTTCAGAAGGGAAAATACTTTGTTATGAGGATATCAAAATGGATTTGGATGGCCGGATTTGCCGGATTGGCGGGACAGCGGCAGAACTGACCCAGAGAGAGTTTGATTTGCTGACAGAATTGCTTCAGGCGCCGGGGCGGGTATTTACACGGGAAATGCTTTTGAGCCGGATTTGGGGATATGATTTCTTCGGAGACGAGCGGATTGTGGATAGCCATATAAAAAATCTGCGCAAAAAGATAAACAGAGATTATATAGAAACAGTGCGGGGGGTGGGCTATCGTGTTCCTAAAAAGAATTAAAGAAAACTTATTTCTGCGGATTTTCTTGATTACAAGTTTGATTCTTCTGGCGGCCAGCGTCATAACCTTTGGCATTATTGCCTGGGCAACGCCCATCACTTACATATCTATCAGTACGGAACGATTCATGCAGCAGGCAGCGGAGCTGCCGCCTCTTTTGGAACAGGTATCTTTGGAAGAATGTGGACATGTTCTTGATCAGTTCATTATGGATACGGGAGCAGGGGTGACGATTTTGAATGAACAGGGAGAAATTGTCAATACGCCGTCAAATCTCAGTATCGGTGTGATTTATGAGGATGCCAATTCGGTGGTAGCTGTTTCAAAGGCGGATGGCAGAGGAGAAGATGGCGTTGAACAGTGGGATTATACCGTTTCGTCGGGGGCGGATGATGGGAATATTTCTGTGTCATCTGAATGCCTTTCTTATCCATTTTCATTTAAGGGAATGACAGAGGTCTATTTTGTTTATATTATGCCGCCGATGGAGAAAGCGAATCAGACGGTTCAGGCTATGGGACAGATTGCCCCATGGCTGCTTGGGATTATGTTACTGTTCGCACCGCTGTGCGCCCTGTTTTATTCCCGTTATGTTACCCGGCCGATTGTAAAGCTTAATGCAGCGCTTCAGCAGGATATTGACAAGGAACGGGAATTGGAACGTCAGCGGCTGGCTTTTTTTTCAGCGGCGTCCCATGAACTGAAAACGCCGATTACAATTCTGAAAGGTCAGTTATCGGGGATGTTGGAAGGCATTGACATTTATCAGGACAGGGATAAATATCTGGGAAAAGCATTGCAGGTTACCGGGCGGATGGAAGGGCTGGTACAGGAAATTCTGACGGTTTCCCGAATGGAATCGGGAAACTTTGAAATGCACATGAAGTCTCTGGACTTAGCGGAACTTGTACGCAGGCATTTGGAGCTGGATGAGGATTTACTCATTCAAAAAAATATTCAGCTTCATGCGATCCTGCCGGAGAATATTTTTGTAGGGGCAGATTTAGAGATGATGGGGAAGGTGATAGATAATATTTTATCCAATGCCATATTTTATGCGCCGGATGGCGCGGAACTCTTTGTCCGTATTGAAAGGGCGGCAGCCGGGCCGACATTGATGGTAGAAAACAGCGGTTCCCATATTGATGAGGAAGCCCTGCCCCATGTGTTTGAAGCCTTCTATCGTGCAGATTTGTCACGGAATCGCCGTACCGGCGGCAGCGGCCTTGGATTATATATTGTTAAAATGATATTGGAACGCCATGGAGCGGCTTATGAAATACAAAATACGGAGCAAGGCGTCCGGTTTAATATTTATTTTTCAGAAGAAGCGGGGTAATTAGCCCCGTTTTTTTACACACAAAACACATAATATTTCCAAATTAGCTTCAAATTGTCCGTTTATCTTTATTCTTGAAATTAATAGGAAAGGATAGATGAACAATGAAGATTCAAATGGAACAATTGAGTATGACCTATCCCGGAGGGAAACAGGCCCTGCGGGATGTCAGTCTGACCCTGGAAAGTCCTTGTCTTGTCGGACTTCTCGGTCCCAATGGCGCGGGGAAATCGACGTTAATGAAACTGCTTACAGCAGGGCTTTTACCCACAGCAGGGGGAATTAGGATTGACGGACAGCCCTTGCTAAAATGTGAGAAGCAGCTCAAAGCCAGTTTAGGCTATCTGCCCCAGGCCTTTGGTCTGTACGATGAACTGACGGTTTACCAGTTCCTCGATTATATGGCAGCGCTAAAAGGGATTTGTGACAGCAGACAGGCTGTCAAAGAAGCCATAATGGCAGTAAATCTGAAGGAAAAAGAAAAGGCACGTATCCGGACATTATCCGGCGGACAGCGGCAGCGGGTAGGCATTGCCCAGGCCATTTTGGGACGGCCGGAGTTTCTTGTTCTGGATGAACCGACGGTGGGGCTGGACCCGGAGGAAAGGGTGAATTTCCGAAATATGTTTTCCAGAATCGCCCGAAAACGGTTGGTGCTGCTTTCTACCCATATCATTGAAGACATCCAGCATGTTTGTGATAGGCTGATTGTCATCGGAAAGGGCCGGGTTCTTTTTGACGGAACACCGGAACAGCTCATATCGATGACAAAGGCTCCGTCACTTGAAGAGGCCTATCTTCAGCTGATTTCAAAGGAGGCGGGGCGATGAGTATATGGAAGCAATTTCGATTGGAATTGGGCCGCCTGCTGAAAAATCCATGGACATGGCTCATTATTATTTTGACGGTTATATCTCCGGTGGTGGGATTGACCTTGTATCGCCCTCTATTTTCCACAAGCAGTATGGCGTATATTACGACGATGACGGGACTTTATCTGGCAAATCCGGCCCTGGCCGGGGGCACGGTTGGTGCCGTTCTTTTTGCAATTTTTACCCTTTGGGAATTAAGCCGGGTAAAACGCAGTGACGTGGATGCTCTGACGGATGCGGTGTGTTCACCAATGACGGCGGCCTTCGTCCGGCTGGCAGCGCTCTTATGTGTATCAATTGTTGCACAATGGCTGACGATGTTGGCATGGCTCCCTTATACAATGAATATGGTTGGTGCGGTTTTTGATGGCACATCCTATATAACCGTTTATTTGATTTTTATGTATGGCGCTCTGCCGTTGGCGATTCTCTTTGCGGCTGCCGCCTGGCAGTTTACGCAGCGATTTAATTTATCCATGGTTTTGTTTATCCTATTTGGAGGACTGAGTCTGACCGTATGGGGCCAGAACTGGCAGCTTTGCTGGCTGAATCCGTGTGTATGGGCGGTTTCCGATGATTTTTCAAACCGCCGCCTGTTCTGGGGGGTTGCTTATATGCGGCTGACATGGCTGATTGCCCTGGCCGGATTGTGGGGCATATCCTATCTATGTATCCGCCGTTATGGGAAAGGGGCAGTGGGGTCGTTATGCTGTAACATTCGACGGCCCTATCGTCCGCTGTTGGCCGTGCTGCTGCTGTGCTGCGCCGGTCTGTTCTATGTGAAACAGCCCTTTGTGGACCACAGCGATCTGAATATAGACTTTAACTATCTTTTTAATGTGAATTATCTGGAAAATGTGACTTGTTCGGGCAGGTTTGCGGATGTACATCCAAATGCGGAAACGGGAGAATTATTCGGAAGAGCGGTATTTCAGCTTCAAAATACGGGAAATCAGGAGACGGAGGTCCGTTTTCATATCAATCCCGGTTACAAAATAACTTCGGTAACAGCAAACGGAAAGGCGGCGCCTTATAGGCTGGAGGCCGGAGAACAGTTAAATGTCCGGGAGCTTTGCATTGGTTTGCCGGGGACTGGGGATATTGAGCTGTCCATAGAATACGGCGGTTATCCTCAGGAATGGAATACTCAGGCCACAGCCCAGGGCGAACCGGAAATCAGCAGTCAATATATGAAATTGGAAAATACGGTGCTGGCACCGACACCCTATGATATCGGATACGCGGGAGATACGCTGACGGCTTCAATGGACATTACATTGCCGGGGGCCATGACGCCGCTGCTATTCGGCAGCGGAACAACAGAACTTTTGAAGGAGAATCCGGACGGTTCAAAAACATGGCGGATGATGGGCGAGGGCTATAACATGATTGTTTATGCCGGGGATTATATTTGTGAGGAAATTGACGCGGCAGGACTTAAAGTCAATTTTTATTATGCAAGAAAACACCAGCCGGTTATGGAGGCCGCCGGTGCGGCAGAATCGGTGCGTCAGGTGATTGAATATTGTACGGATCATTACGGGCCTTTACAGTTTTATGGAAACGGCACCTTTGATTTAATTCAAAGTCGTGTATCCGGCGGCGGTTATGCCGGAGATGGGGCGAGTATTGCGGACGAGCTGGATTTTACGGCCCGGAATCTGGGAAATAACGGCAAAGGAGGCAGCGCCGGAGAAGTGGTCATCCATGAACTGGTCCATCAGTGGTGGGGGCTTGGAAATATGTTTGATCCGGCGGATATGGACGGTATCTGG
>CATYEA010000172.1 GCA_958405355.1 uncultured Lachnospiraceae bacterium | reverse complement strand
GGCCTCACCCATCTGATAAGCACTGATTGGCTTGGACATCAAAAAGATTATAAAAAACACAATAAAAACGACCACTGCCATAACCGCCACATTTTCCCAGGTAATCCCGGAAAAGCTCCCCTTCGACCAATTGTGTAAATTGACGATATCCGCATCATCTGCAAAGGTGACCACCAAGTCTGTGATAGCCGAACAGATATACCCGATCATGACACCGCTGATGATCAGCATGGACATCCGCTGAACCTTCCTTGACATAAGAAGCACAAAGCCCATGGACAGCATGGCTCCGGCGAAGGCCGCAATGATCATCAATGCAGAACTGGCTCTCAAAGAATTTCCCAAAGAAAATACCATGACCAGAGCCACAGTTAATTTAGCCCCTGATGAAATTCCCAGAACAAAAGGACCTGCAATGGGATTGTGAAAAAATGTCTGTAACAGATATCCGGAAAGGGCCAGCGCACCGCCAAGAATCACCGCGGCCAGCGCTCTCGGCAGACGGATCTTCCAGAGAATATTGGCTGCGGTATCTCCGATTTCCTGTCCCAATATGCTTTTCGTAATTTCCTCCAAAGAAATTGAAACACTTCCGGCACAGATATTCCATACCAGAAATATCAAAAGAAGTCCTGCCAATATGGCAAAAGACAGTATATATCTTATTTCCCTGCGCCGTCTTGTCACATTCGCGCTTCCGTCTCTATGCCCCTTTGCTTCCATATTTATACCTTCTCTTTTCTATTTCAGCAGATACATATATTCTGTATCCGCAGCTTTACTTTCCGTCAGTATTGTATGTACATCCATAATAAACGTCCCCAGGGACATGGATTCCTGATAGAAATTATTTGTTGTACACCAGACATGCCCTTCCTTCACTGCCTTAAAATCTTTCAGCAGATCGCTTTTTGCCAAAAGTTCATTGACAGAGCCAATCTCTCCATCCACCGTACTATTATAAATCAGATAATCTGCGTCCTTCGCTCCGGCGTAAAATTCTTCAATCTGCATATTCATTGAGGAAGCCTTGCTCTCCTCATCTCCCAGATTTTCAAATATATATTTGCCTCCGGCCAGTTCAATCATTTTCGGCACATAATCCGAAGATTTCCGAACGTTCACCGACCCATTGGCTGTCAGATAGAAGAAAGCCACTGTTTTTCCCGTATTCTCCTGATTACTGATTTCTTCCAGAGCTTCGGTCTGGGCCTTAAAGGCGGCTTCCGCCGCATCTTCTTTACCCATCAACACGCCGTACAGCTTCACCCACTCCATCCGTCCAAGGGGATGGGATTCATAGCTGGAACGATCGATAAGCACCGGGATATCAAAGCCTTCCAGCTTCTCCTGCACCTCCGGCGTATGGGTAATCATCATATTTTCAATGGCCAGACGGCATCCCTCGGATAAGATCAGCTCATAATCAGGCATACTGTATTTCCCCGCATAAAGTATGCGGCCTGCTTCCATGGCTTCTTTCGCTTCCTCAATATACCATCCGTCTGTATCCGTCCCTGAAAGCCGAATGGCATCCATGGCATCAATCGCCCGAAACATATCCATGACCGCTGAGGCTACCATATAGATGTGGTCCACAGGCTGTTTCAGGACAATAATATCTTCATCCAGATTTTCCGGCGCTTCCTGGTCCCTTGGCACGACTAAAAAACGGCTGCCATCAGATATGGAAATCAACGCATAGCCGCCGCTATATTTGTCTACCGCAAATTCCTGTGCATATTCCAGATTCATCCGACTCTCATATTCAATTTCCGGACTGATATCCCTGTCCTCAGACAGCCTGCCCCCTGTCTCCTCCGATGAACCGCAGGAGACAAGAGCTGTCATTATAAATAGAAGTGTTAAGATTATAGACACTGTTCTTTTTTTAAGATTCATTTCCAGATGACCTCTTTTTCTTCAGTATCACACCGAGGGCGCATGCCACACCGACTGCAAGCACCACAGGAATCGCCAGCATCGTCCCATTGCTTTCGCTGTGAATAGAATCCTTCGCAAAAGTCAATGTATATTCGATTTCATGAGGCGCACTCATTGCCGTCGTATCCGCCGTCACCGCCATAGCTTCGTCAAATATAAGCACCGGAATCTCGAAAACGCTGTTGCCCTCAGTATTTACCGGAAGATATTTTTCGCCGTTGACCATCATATAGTCATAATTCGGACTGCTCCACTCGATGACCGCCGTCGCCTTTTGCTCCTCAACGCGAAGCTTTGCAGGCGAAGTAATCTCTGCCTTTCCGGTTCCGCCGGAAAGTTCCACGTTCACCGTATAATCGCCATCCTTCAGATCAATGGTTTCCTGCTCCATCACAAAAGCTTCGGCCGGAAGGGTTTCCGCTTTAAAAAATATCTGATGATCGTACCATTTTTCTTTGCGTTTGCTGAAACTGGTACACTCCAGTTCCTTATTCAGAGCCTCCACCGATATCTCGTATGTATAAGCGCCCTCACTGTCTTCCACAAAATCCGAATACTCAGATTCATCGGCCGTCACGGCCTCCTCTCCCGTTCCCATGAACAGCTTAAGATACCCCTTGCCGCCCAAAGTAAGCACAGCGCTCATCTGTCCGTCTTTGACCGTCAATTCCGCACTCACGATACGGAACATAGAAGAACTGGAATCTACCTCAATTGTATAAGTACCGTCTTTTAAGTTTTCACCGTAAACAGGCTCTAAGCCTTCCTCGCCAACATCCTGCTGGGCGGCCCGTTCATCATCGCTGGCAATTAAATCCGAATTTGTCACTTCGCTTTCTGCAGCTGTCTCCGGATTTTCCTCCCCATGGCAGATTACCGGTGTGCCAAGCACACCGGTAATCGTCATGAGAAGCGCTGCATAATATACTATTCGTTTTTTCAACATCGTTTCTCCATATCATTCAATTATTTTGCAAGACTGTCAATAGCAGCCTGTGTATGTGCTACATAGATTTCCCGAATGGTCGAAAGCTCACCAAGACCTTTAAGGATACATTCAACTTCATAGCCTTCTGCCTCAATCTGGCTCTTCCAGGAATCGTCTTCGTCACCGGCCATGTCATTATTTGCATGGTCACCGGCAACGACCATCAATGGCTCCAGTACGACTTTTGTATAGGAACCTTTTTCTTTAATTGCAGCGATTACATCCTCCAGAGAAGGTTCTGCCTCGACTGTTCCGATGAAATAATTTTCATAACCGGCTGCTGTCATTTTTTCCTGAAGTTTTGCATAGATTCCGTTGGAATCTGCTTCTGTGCCGTGACCCATGAAACAAATTGCTGTCGCACCATCATCATAGGAAGCTGTTTCTTCCGCAATTGCTTTAGCTACGGCATCAAAATCTTCATCACTGGTCAATAATGGTGCTGCCAGAGCAACCTGTTCAAATTTATCTTCATAATCCTTCAGAGCATCAGCTAAATCTGTATACTCATATCCATCCATCAAATGGGTTGGCTGAACAACCAGTGTTTTAACACCATCTGCTACAGCTCTGTCCAAAGCCTCTTCCACATTATCGATTTCAAGTCCGTCACGCTCTTTTAACTTATCAATAATAATCTGGCTTGTGAAAGCCCGGCGTACCTCATATTCCGGATAAGCATCGGCGATTGCTGTTTCAATGGCGCCAATCGTAGCTTCTCTGCTGTCATTGTAGCTTGTTCCAAAACTGACTACCATAATCACCTTGTCTGCCGCTTCACCTGCGGTCGTTTCTGCTGCTTTCGTCTCATCCACCTTCGTTTCCTCTGCTGTTTCAGCGGTTGTCTCTGCTGCCTTTGTTTCTTCTTTCTTGCTGCCGCATCCGGACAAAATCATTGTTCCCATCAGGGCTGCCGCTAAAAATGCTGCAAATCTCTTTTTCATGGTTCTCCTCCTCTTTCCGACCATTTTCCAGTCTGTCTGCATTATTGAATAATATACAGGAAAAGGATCATTCCACGAAAATTCCACGGTTCATCCGCCAGCATCGAAAAATATGTGAAGAAAAACCCTTTGCTGAAAAACAGGCAAAGGGTCGCATAATACAAATCACATTTCATATGTACAACCAATTACTCGTGGTCCGGAACAATCTGTTCCTGTACAACAGTCAGGCAGGTCTCCTGGCTTATAGATCAACGCCATCGGCCATCTTCCCGGTTCCCCAGTGATATATCGGCTTTGGCTCCCTAAATACAGTGACGAGTTCGTACAGGATTCTCACCTGTTTCCCTTTTCACCAGATCTGAAATCGTTTCAATCTGACACCTGCTGTTATTTATTCAGTTATTGATAATATAGCATACTTAATATATATTTGCAATAGAGCTACAATGTTTTAAGGACATCCGTCACATGAACACATCGTCTTTGGAATTGATTTTTTAAGTCTTCTACTGCATTTTCCATAAGTACAGGCGCTCCAACGGTACGCAGCATAGTGACATCATTATAATTATCTCCAATAGCCATTATATTCTCCATCGGTATGGAAAGAATCTGGCCCAACTGACGTATGGCGCTGCCCTTATCCGCCATGGTAAAATCAAGCCATGGCACCCCGGCTACCGCCACATTAAAATAATCCCGCCACCGGTCTCCAAGAGGTCTGTCGATGCTGACCGCCCCGTCACGACAATAAGCCGAAATTTTCACGATCGGTTCTGGAACTTCCTCCGGCGAACCAACAAGCGTTATCTGATTTCCGGTAAAATCCCGGATAACCCGAACG
>CATYEA010000171.1 GCA_958405355.1 uncultured Lachnospiraceae bacterium | reverse complement strand
GTGAACCATACCTTCTTTGCCCGGTGCGAATTCAAGAAATGCACCAAATTCTTTGATGCTGACAACTTTGCCGACATAAATCTTGCCCTCTTCAAATTCGGAGGCAATCATCTGAATCATTTCGATGGCCTTATCAATACCTTCTTTTTCAACACCGCATACGGCTACTGCACCGTCATCAGTAATGTCAATCTTAACACCAGTTTCTTCGATGATCTGGTTGATAATCTTTCCTTTAGAACCAACAACATCACCAATCTTCTGAGGATCGATCATAATCTGTTTGATCTTTGGTGCGTATTTGCCAACTTCTTTACGAGGCTCGGCAATGGCCGGAGTCAGTACTTCATTAATAATATATTCTCTCGCCTCTTTTGTACGGCGAATAGCTTCCTCAATAATCGGACGAGTCAGACCATGAATCTTAATATCCATCTGGATCGCTGTAATACCGTCATGTGTACCAGCTACCTTAAAATCCATATCGCCAAAGAAATCTTCCAGGCCCTGGATATCCGTCAATACAACATAATCATCGTCTGTATCCCCGGTAACAAGTCCGGCAGAAATACCGGCTACCTGTTTCTTAATCGGAACACCGGCAGCCATCAGAGACATGGTAGACGCACAGATACTTGCCTGGGATGTGGAACCATTGGATTCAAACGTTTCAGAAACTGTACGAATCGCATATGGGAACTCTTCCACACTTGGAAGTACAGGAACCAATGCTTTCTCAGCCAATGCGCCATGACCGATTTCACGACGTCCCGGTCCTCTGGAAGGTTTTGTTTCACCAACAGAGTAGGACGGGAAGTTATAATGATGCATGTAACGTTTGGATGTCACATTAACATCGATACCGTCGATACGCTGTGCTTCAGACATCGGAGCCAGTGTAGTTACTGTACAGATCTGAGTCTGTCCACGGGTAAACATCGCAGAACCGTGAACTCTTGGAAGCAAATCGATTTCTGCAGCCAGCGGACGAATCTGGTTCAAAGCACGGCCGTCCGGACGTTTATGATCTTTCAGAATCATCTTACGAACCGTCTTTTTCTGATACTGATAAACGGCTTCATCAATCAGCTCCAGCCACTCTTCATTTTCAGCAAAAGCCTCAGCTAATTTTTCTTTAATCTGACGGATATTTTCTTCACGCACCTGTTTCTCATCGGTAAATACAGCTTCTTCCATCGCTTCCTGCGGAATGATTTCTTTAATAGCTGCAAACAACTCATCCGGAACAGCACAGCTTGTATAGCTGTGTTTTTCCTTGCCGCATTCAGCTACGATGCCATCAAAAAACTTAATGATTTCCTGATTCAAATCATGAGCCGCAAAAATTGCTTCAATCATCTTATCTTCCGGCACTTCATTAGCACCGGCTTCGATCATGATAACTTTTTCACGGGTAGATGCCACGGTCAATGCCAGATCAGAATGTTCTTTTTCATCCGCCATCGGGTTAAATACAAGCTTGCCATCCACAAGACCAACCTGTGTTGCAGCAATCGGGCCGTCAAACGGAATATCTGAAATAGATACAGCAATGGCAGAACCAAGCATAGCAACCACTTCCGGATTGGCATCCGGGTCAACACTCATAACCAGGTTGTTCAATGTAACATCATTCCGGTAATCCTTTGGAAATAACGGACGCATTGGACGGTCAATAACACGGGAAGTCAGTACAGCATGTTCGCTGGCCTTTCCTTCTCTCTTATTAAATCCACCAGGAATTTTTCCTACGGAATACATTTTTTCTTCAAATTCAACGCTCAAAGGGAAGAAATCGATACCTTCTCTCGGTTTTTCAGAAGCTGTTGCTGTGGAGAGAATCACAGTATCTCCATAATGAATAAATACGGCGCCATTGGCCTGTTTAGCTACACGGCCAACATCAACACGCAGGGTTCTTCCTGCCAGTTCCATAGAATAACTCTTGTACTCTTTTGACATATTCAATCTCCTTACAAAAATATTAATTATTTTCACAGGAAACCAATCGAAACTACTGAAAAAAGCATGACCTGCATGAATTCTCTGAGAAATACCTGTCGATGGCATACACTTTTCAGTGGTCTCGAGTAGAAGATTCCTGTGAAAGTTTGGATGCAAATAGTGGGATGGAAAGCTCCATCCCACTGTTTAAAATTATTTTCTTAAACCTAACTTCTGGACGATAGCTCTGTATCTTTCGATATCTGTCTTCTTGAGATAGTCGAGCATACCACGTCTCTGACCAACCATTTTTAACAGACCACGTCTGGAATGATGGTCTTTTTTGTGTACTTTCAAATGCTCTGTTAAGTCGCTGATCCGAGCTGTTAATAAAGCGATCTGAACTTCCGGTGAACCTGTATCTTCCGGTGTTCTTCCATAAGTAGCGATGATTTCTTTTTTCATCTCTGATGTAATCATTGTATAATTCCTCCTAAATTTTAAAATGCCTCGTGCTAAGAACGGGTTGGGGTTTCCCACATCTGAACACGGGTTATTTCTCATACCGCCATATTATATCATAGACAATTTTCCTTGTAAAGATGTAAATTTACTTTGAATATTTCTTGCATTTTCATGCAAAATAAGCTAATATTGTGGAGACATACACTATTAATAGAAAGAAGTGAATCCACAATGGAATTAAAATTATGGGGCGGACGTTTTACGAAACAGACAGATAAGCTCGTACACAACTTCAATGCGTCCATTTCCTTTGATCAGAAATTTTATAAACAGGATATTGACGGCAGCATTGCCCATGTGACTATGCTGGCCAAACAGCAGATTTTAACCGATGAAGAACGGGACACTATTGTTGCCGCCCTGAAAGATATAAAAAACGAAATTACCGAAGGCACATTGGAAATTTCACCGGCTTATGAAGATATTCACAGTTTTGTGGAAGCCATGCTCATCGAACGCACCGGAGAAACCGGCAAAAAGCTCCACACGGGACGGAGCCGTAATGACCAGGTTGCCCTGGATATGAAACTCTATACACGGGATGAAATTAAAGAGTGTGATGCCCTCCTCAGGGACCTGCTTACCGTAATTTTCTCCATTATGGAAGAAAATACAGAAACTTTTATGCCTGGATTTACCCATCTTCAAAAAGCCCAGCCGCTGACCCTGGCTCATCATTTCGGCGCTTATTTTGAAATGTTTAAACGGGACCGCAGCCGTCTGTCAGACATTTACAAACGGATGAACACCTGTCCCCTTGGTGCAGGCGCTCTGGCCGGAACGACCTATCCTCTGGACCGGGCCTACACCGCAGAACTTCTCGGCTTTGACGGACCGACATTAAACAGCATGGATTCGGTTTCTGACAGAGATTACCTGATTGAGCTTTTAAGCGCTCTTTCCACAATAATGATGCACCTGAGCCGTTTTTCTGAGGAAATCATCGTTTGGAATACCAATGAATATCAGTTCATCGAACTGGACGACGCTTATTCCACCGGAAGCAGTATCATGCCTCAGAAAAAGAATCCGGACATTGCCGAACTTGTCCGTGGAAAAACCGGGCGGGTTTATGGAGCGCTCATGTCTCTTCTAACAACGATGAAAGGGTTGCCGCTGGCCTATAACAAAGATATGCAGGAAGACAAGGAACTGACCTTCGATGCCATTGATACGACAAAGGGCTGCATTAAACTGTTTACCGGTATGATTCAGACGATGAAAATCAACAAACCGGTCATGGCAAAGAGCGCCCGCAACGGTTTCACCAACGCCACAGATGCCGCAGATTATCTTGTTAAACACGGCGTTCCTTTCCGTGATGCCCATGGTATCATTGGCCAGCTTGTTCTTTACGGCATTGAAAATAATAAAGCTCTGGATGATATGACTCTGGAAGAATACAAGGCCATCAGCCCTGTATTTGAGGAAGATATTTACGAAGCAATTTCCCTTGAAACCTGTGTCAACACCCGGAATACCATCGGCGCACCGGGCATGGAAGCCATGAAAAATGTCCTTGCCCTTGAAAAGGAATATCTTGACACGACGCCGGCTTTGTGATATTTTATGTTTGATAAAAAAATATTGATTCGTTAAGTTTATTTAGCAAATGCTTTATAAAAGGGGTACACCACCGCGGGTGTATCCCTTTTTGTGTTTAAAAAAGAATAAAGGGGGAATTTTCCAATGAAAGTCAATGGAGAAACCGTCACACTTACCCAGTCTGTCTCGTTGAAGGAGTTTCTGGAAAGCTCCGGATACATAGCCGGACGCATTGCAGTCGAACGCAATGGTGAAATTGTTCCGAAACAGACTTATGATTCGGTCATGCTCACGGAAGCGGATACACTGGAAATCGTTCATTTTGTCGGAGGTGGCTGATGCTGACTAAAGAACAATATGACGATATGCTCATCGAAAGGCATGGACGGAAAGTATTTGAAACATTGTCAAAAGCCTATGTAGGCATTGCCGGACTTGGGGGCCTGGGTTCCAATATTGCCATGATGCTGGCCCGCAGCGGTATTGGCCACCTGCTTCTCATCGACTTTGATGTAGTGGAACCAAGCAATCTAAACCGTCAGCACTATATGGTTTCCCATCTGGGAATGCCAAAGTCTGAAGCCATTAAGGATTTGATTTTACAGGCTAACCCATACATAAAACTGGATACCCGAAATCTTCAAATTACCTGTGAAAACGCACCGGAACTTTTTAAAGACTGTGATCTGGTCTGCGAAGCCTTCGACAAACCTGAAGCTAAAGCTGAACTTGTGAACGGTCTGCTTGAAAATTGCCCC
>CATYEA010000170.1 GCA_958405355.1 uncultured Lachnospiraceae bacterium | reverse complement strand
ATTATGTGAGGGCTTCCGAGGGTGTGCCGAGATGTGAGAAGTGCGGCGGTATGGTGAAACCGGCTGTTGTGCTCTATGAAGAAGGTCTGGATGATACCACCATCAGCAAGAGTGTGCGGGCCATTGCGGAAGCGGATGTGCTGATTATCGGCGGTACATCACTGAATGTTTATCCGGCAGCCGGTTTTATTAATTACTACCATGGCAATAAGCTGGTACTGATCAATAAGAGTGAGACACCATACGATCATGAGGCCAACCTGCTGATCCATGACAGCATTGGCAAGGTATTGAAAGCCTGCGTGGCAGATTTGTAGAAAGTGCAGTGCAATCTGAGAAATGCTTTTGTACATTCGATGATAAATGTATATTTTTAGGCATTTTAACTAAAAATATATTGAAATAGGAGATATAAAGCGTTATAATGTCTATGTTGTAAAACATCTTTTCAGGGCAGGGTGCAAGTCCCTACCGGCGGTAAAGCCCGCGAGCGAAGAAGAATGGCATGATTATTTTTCTGATGCATGATCCGGTGAGATTCCGGGGCCGACAGTATAGTCTGGATGAGAGAGAAGAAGATTTGCATTTTATTTGAATGTTGACCTTTGTATGTATGCCCTGAATTCTTTGTGTGAGGATTCAGGGCTTTTTCTTTATGAAATATGAAAAAGAAAATTCTGACAGGATACTTCGCCGGAATTTCCTGATGTGACTTTTGATAAAATGTAATCTCCATGAAAAGAATGCTGTACAGAGTCGCAGATGACTGACTTGCAAGAATGTATCGGAGGTATGGAAATGGAAAAGTTTTATCTTGGATTTGACGCAGGAACACAGAGTGTAAAAGTAACCGTATATAATGAGAAAATGGAATGCGTGGCATCTACATCAGCGCCGACAACACTGACTTACCCTCATCCGGGATGGGTGGATATGGATGTGGATGAATATCTGGCGTTGACGATAAACGGCATGGCTGAATGCAGTCGGCAGATGCGCGAGAAAGGCCTGGATCCGAAACAGATCCAGTCTATTATGGGAGATGGTATCATCTGCGGAATCGCAGGTGTGGATGAAGAGGGCAATGCCATCACACCATATATTAATTATCTGGATTCAAGAACCCAGGAGGATGAAGTGCTGATCAACAGCTGGGATTTGGATATCTGGGGCAGGGAAACAGGCAATCCTGAGGCAAAATGCATGTTTCCGGCACTGTTTGCCAGGTGGCTGCTGAAGAATAATGAAGCTTTTAAGGCCCGCGGAGCAAAGTTTATCCATAATGCGCCTTATGTACTGGCACATCTGGCGGGGCTGAAAGCAAAGGATATGTTTATCGACTGGGGCGCTATGTCCGGATGGGGCATGGGCTATAAGGTTGAAGAAAAGTGCTGGTCACCGGAGCAGTTGAAGATTCTTGGTATTGAGGCATCCATGATGCCGAAGATTGTCAAACCATGGGATATTGTCGGACATTTGACAGAAGAAATGGCAGAGAAGACGGGACTGGCAGCAGGAACACCGATTTGCGGTGGCGCCGGCGATACGATGCAGTCCATGCTTGGCAGCGGCAATATGGGAGCAGGACAGGCTGTGGATGTGGCAGGCACCTGTTCTATGTTCTGCGTTTCCACAAAAGGCATTATTCCTGAACTCAGTAAGAAGGGGGCCGGACTGATTTTCAACAGCGGTACATTGCCGGAGACCTATTTCTACTGGGGCTATATCCGTACGGGCGGCTTGGCGCTGCGCTGGTTCAAGGACTCTGTCTGCGGGCAGGAAAAAGACGGTGATTATTTTGATGTACTGAACAATGCAGCCAAAGATGTCCCGGCAGGCTCTGATGGCGTATTATTTCTGCCGTATCTGACGGGCGGTACCAATGACGTGAAAGAGGCCACAGGCTGTTTCCTTAACATGACGCTGGATACAGATCAGGCTACTCTCTGGCATGCGGTATTAGAGGCTATCGGCTATGACTATATGGAAATTACAGACCTGTACCGTGGTGCCGGTGTGGATATGAGCCGTATCACCATCACAGAAGGCGGCAGCCGCAGCGAAATCTGGAACCAGATGAAATCTGACATGCTGGGCAGCGAAGTGATCACATTGAAGAATGCCGGCGGCGCTGTGGTGACAGACTGTATCGTCGGTGCCTATGCACTGGGACATATCACGGATATGAAAGCGGCATTGACAGAAAGTCTGGAGATTAAGAAACTGTATTATACCAATGCGGAAAATCATGATTTTTATGCTAAACAGTATGCGCTGCAGAAAAAACTGGTGAAACAGGATATGAAAGAGGCGTTCCATACACTGAAAGCCCTGCATTAAAAATAACGAGCCTGCAGCTTAAAGGTATCGGTAATAGGATTAAAATGTGTGGAGTGCGGTTTTAATGTATCGTTAAATGGGTTCAAATGAACAGTTCAACACAGGCACACTTGCGTTGCCCAACATTGGCAGCAGTACGTAAGGCACTAAAAGACAGTGCCTAAGTACTGGCCATGTTGGAAGCACCTGTGTCTGAACTGTTTCATTTGAACCCATTTTTTGAAGCTTTTGACTGCACGCCATGCATTTCTAATCCCAGTTCTGTAGTGTTTTGAGCTGCAGGCGATTTGTTTTTTTGGGCAGCCCATGTAGACAATAATAGACTCGAAAGATTTAGATTGTTGGTGTAATATATAGGTATAGGAATTAGGAGAATAGATTTATTCGGGAGGTGATGATTTGATGGAAGAACCTTTGATCATTCGGCGGGATGAGATAATTTTTAAGATTGGATTTTACATATGTTTGATTGCGCTTCTGTGCCTTATCGTATCCTTTGCAGTGATATCGTATAATCAGTGGTGGCATGGTTCGGTTTATGATGAAAGTTTAATAGCCGAAATTTTTCTGTGGATATTTTCATTTTCTATTGGCGGAGTTCCGCTTGGTTTGCTGTTAATTTGGGATAGTTACAGACATGATTATAAGTTGGATGAAAATGGGATTACCATAAGATATCGCAGCAGTGTATTTCGAACGGTCAGAAGGTGGGGTGAATGTGATTGTCTGGGGGTGGAATGTCTGATTTACCCTAAAATCACCTGTTCAAGAGATATTGGCGGCTCTGTGCTGGAAATAAGTTATACGCCGGAAATATGGGACAAGATGAGTGTTTATATGGCACGGCATGGTGTTAAGGTATTGGAACCGGATTTGCAGCAGATTTGGTACAAGCAGCAAAGGAAAAATCCGAAAAGTATTTGTGCTTTGCAAGATATACAGGGTGAATTGAAAATTAGTGACCAGACGTTTTATGGGAAAAAATTAAGTGGCGGGATAAAGCCGTTATCTGCGATTGTTATAGCTTTAATGCTGTTTGGTTGGTATGTTATTTTGGCGTTTGAATATGGTTCATTGCTTCGATATGCATGGTTATTATTGATTATTGCGGTAATTGCCGGATGGATTATTTATGGCGAAGATGCAGAATGGGGAAACGAATGGATAGTCAGCAGAACTGGGATACAAATTACGACACGGCGGAGTAAAAAAGTGATTTTTTATGAGTGGTCGCAAATCAATCGAGTAGGAGTGGGCAGTTGTGGTTCGGAGGCGGCATTTTTTTATATCTTTTTTACTGCAAATGGTAAATTTAAGAAAATGAGAGTACGGTTTACAGAAAAAAGATATAAAGAATTTCTTGCATTTGTGCCGGAGGGAAAAGAAACAGACCCAATGACAAGTGATTATCAGATTAGATGGCGTTCGGCGATGAGAAGCTATGGCAAAAGCCGGGATGATTTTGATGAATGGTAGAAATGAAATCGTTAAAAATGGCGAGAAGAAGACAAAAAATCTTTTTCACGCCATTTTAATATTTCGCGGTAGTTTGTTACATTGGCTCGCTTATTTAATCCGTTTAGCCAGTACGGCAAATCGTCCGTCCGTTGTATAGTAATCGCAGGTGGACAGTGTAATAATCTCATCTCCGAATGACGGTGCATTTTCCTCGTCATAGTACAGGGAAAGGTTTTTAATGTTGTTCAGATATTCTTCAAAATCATAGGCAGTCTCTGCGTTGATGAAATCATAGTATTTGAATTCTTCTGAATCCGGGTCATAGGCCTTGGACTGGAAGGAGGCAAATATTTTGTAAGTGCCCGGACGATACATGGTATCAAAAGTAACAATAGAGTGTTCTTTCAGATAATCATTGTCCTGGAAATCCATCAGCGGGCCGAACATGGTGCCGTTTTTCATATGATGGCCGTAAATAATGGTGTCAGTGCTGGATGGGTTGAAGGTACATCTGGAATCGACAAAAAGCATACCGCCGATATCGTAATCGCCGTTGAAGTTCTTACGCAGATAGTGTTCCGGGTCATCCGGTGTATACATGACGGGATTGTTGATATTGGTGCCTTCAATGGAAAGCCAGCCGATGAAATCCTTATTCTCATTGTATAAATCACCGTATTTCTCCATCATGGCCTCAGATTCAGCCACAGGGTCTTCTTCATCGGAATCATCGGAATCATCGGAAGCTTCAGTGGCATCAGTGTTAATTCTGTCAGCCAGCTGGTCAATGTTCTTCTGGGTTGTGTGTGCCTGCCATGCGTATTTGCCAAGGGAAAAGGCACTCCAACCAAAGCAGATGATGGCAATGATCAATATGATTGTTCCAATTACTCTTTTCATATAGTATTCCTTCTTGAATATATTATTGTAACTGTTCAGAGCCAGCCTCCAAAATGCTACGCATTTCGTCGGTGTGGCGTAT
>CATYEA010000169.1 GCA_958405355.1 uncultured Lachnospiraceae bacterium | reverse complement strand
ATTCTTCGTCTCCCTGGCGGGCCTTTTTCGCCCACTCGTGATCTTCCGATGTATGATTCATGACAAAATCCATACATACATTAATTTTCTTTTTATGGCAGGCCGCTGTCAAATGCTCCAAATCTTCCATCGTGCCGAGTTTTTCCTGAACCTTCCGGAAATCAGCCACCGCATATCCGCCGTCGGAACGTCCTTCCACCGTGTCCAAAAACGGCATCAGATGAATGTAATTGACATTACTCTTTTCAAGGTAATCCAGTTTACTCTGAACGCCTTTCATATTTCCTGCAAAATTATCTATATAAAACATCATGCCGAGCATGTCATTTTTTTTATACCAGTTCGGCTGTGCCTCTCTTTCTAAATCCAAAATCTTTAAATCTTCATTTCTTTCCGCATAAAAACGGCGCATCGAATCGCACAATTCAGCGAACATCGCATCATTTCCATAAAGCTCTGTGTAAAGCCATTTTAATTCATCCAAATGGCGGCGAAATCTGGTCTCAAACATATTCTTAATCTTGTCCATTGATTCTTCTCCCGATCACTACTGTTCATGAAGGAAGCCAGGCCAAACAGGCCCGGCTTCTTTTAATCTTACTGGCAGATAACCTTTTCTGTTTCTTTATCGAAAACATGGATTTTATTTGTATCAAATGCCACACGGATATCATCTTCTGCTTTTACATTAACATGAGCTGGAACACGGGCAACCAGTTTCTGATCATTGGCTTTCAGATACAGATAAATTTCGGAGCCCATAAGTTCCGTCATATCTACATGGGTATTCACATTTGCTGCTTCAGATACAGCCAGATAGGATTCTTCAACATGAATATCTTCCGGCCGGATACCCATAACAACTTCTTTGCCCACATAAGCGAGTAACTCTTTATTCTTCATCGGAATACGGCTGCTTCCGTAAACGAGAACTACGCCGTCGCCTTCTTTTTCCACTTTCACATTCAGGAAATTCATCTGAGGAGAACCAATGAATCCGGCAACAAACATATTGCATGGATAGTTATAAAGGTTCTGAGGTGTATCTACCTGCTGAATATATCCGTCTTTCATAACAACAATCCGGTCACCCATTGTCATAGCTTCTGTCTGGTCATGAGTAACATAAACGAAGGTTGTCTGTAAACGTTTGTGAAGTGCAGCGATCTGACTTCTCATTTCCGTACGAAGTTTTGCATCCAGGTTGGATAATGGTTCATCGAGCAGGAATACTTCCGGATCACGGACCATAGCACGTCCAAGGGCAACACGCTGACGCTGTCCACCGGATAAAGCTCTTGGCTTACGATCAAGATATGGTTCCAGTCCGAGGATCTTTGCGGCTTCATTTACCTTCTGGTCGATTTCAGCCTGAGGCACTTTACTCAATTCCAGAGCAAAGGCCATATTTTTCCGAACAGTCATATGCGGATACAGAGCATAGTTCTGGAATACCATTGCGATATTACGTTCCTTCGGGGACACATCGTTGACAACACGGTCGCCAATGATAAGTTCGCCTTTGGATACACTTTCCAGACCGGCGATCATACGAAGTGTTGTGGATTTTCCGCATCCGGATGGACCAACCAAAACAACAAACTCTTTGTCTGCAATTTCAAGATTTAAATTTGGAACAACAGTTACACCATTATCATATGTTTTTTCTACGTTTTTAAAAGTAATACTTGCCATGATACATACCTCCTATTATCATCCTATTTATTAAAGTGTCTCAACAAATCTCATAAAGGCTTTCCGGCCTTCTTCCGTACATTTATAAACACCGGCATCTTCCAGCACATGGGTAAAGACGATTCCCACTTCTTTTTGAAGAATTTCTTTGATATTCTCCCGGTCTATCCGCTCATACTTTGGAAGGAATTCTGCCACCCAGTCGGCGTGCTTCTCAATTCGCTCATCGGAAGCCACATCTTTTCCTTCCAGAATATATTTTTCCAGAAGTTCCAGTTCCTCTTTTAATCTTGACGGGAGTACCGCCAGTCCCATGACTTCAATCAAGCCGATATTTTCTTTTTTAATGTGATGGTACTGCGCGTGTGGGTGATAAACCCCCAACGGATGTTCCTCCGTCGTTATATTGTTTCTCAATGTCAGATCCAGTTCAAAAAGCTCTCCTTTTTTCCGTGCGATCGGTGTAATGGTATTATGGGGTTCCCCATCCGTTTCAGCAAAAACAAAGGCTTCTTCATCCGTATACTGCCGCCATGCTTCAAGCACATGTACCGCAAGCTCGATCAGCCGTTTTTCGTCTTTGTGGCGAATCCGCAGTACGGATAAAGGCCACTTCACGATTCCGGCTTCCACATCCTCATACCCCGGAATGATTACCTGTTTTTCGATGGGTGCCTTCGCCATAGCAAAGGTATAATTACCACCCTGAAAATGGTCATGACTTAAAATCGAGCCGCCAACAATGGGAAGATCCGCATTGGAACCGATAAAATAATGAGGAAACAATTTTATGAAATCAAAAAGTTTCACGAAAGCTTCTCTGTTTATCTTCATCGGCGTATGTTTCTGGTTGAACACAATACAATGTTCATTGTAATAGACATAAGGTGAATATTGGAATCCCCATGGACTGTCATTGATGGTAATTGGAATTACCCGATGATTTTCCCTGGCCGGATGATCCACCCTGCCTGCATAACCTTCATTCTCCGCACAGAGCTGACACTTTGGATAGCTCACTGATTTTGCATTTTTTGCTGCCGCAATGGCCTTCGGATCTTTTTCCGGTTTCGACAGATTGATGGTAATATCAATATCTCCATAATTACTCGGAACCACCCATTTTCTGTCTTTTTTGATACGATAACGCCGGATATAATCACTATCCTGACTCAACCGATAAAAATAATTTGTTGCTTCTTCCGGACTTTTTTCGTAGCGTTCCCAGAATTCCTTCTGTACCTGAGCCGGACGGGGCATAAGACAGTTCATTAATTTTGTATCAAATAAATCCCGATACACAATGCTGTCCGGAATAATTCCCCGCATCACAGCCTCATCCAGAAGCCCTTTAAGTATGGCTTCCAGATCCGATGGTTCGCTGCCATCCGCCGTGCCACAGCAATTTTCTTCCGGTGCTTTATAGTCATCTTCCTTAAAAAGCTCCAGAAGAAGATTGATTGTATAATTCTTTTCACATTCCGGTGTCAGACCGGTATCTATACCATACTGCACCAGCCTGTAAATATATTCACTTAACATATCTGAATCCCCCGCATCTGCTCAGAAATCACATTTATGAAAGCCGGTGAGCACCTTCGCCCACATCGACGACATAAAACTCTGCCACATGGCCGGTCTGTGCCCGATAACCTTTGCCTACAGCCTCTATAAAGTCATCCACCACATCATTTTTTACAATGCTGACCGTGCAGCCTCCGAAGCCGCCGCCAGTCATACGGGAACCGATCACTCCCGGAATCTGCCATGCGAGATTTACCAGAATATCGATCTCCCCGCAGGAGACTTCATAGTCATCCCGAAGAGATATGTGGGAAGCATTTATATATTTTCCAAAAGCTTCCAGATCATTGGCCTTCAAAGCATTGTAGGCTTTGATAGTCCTCTGATTTTCATACACTGCATGTTTTGCCCGTTTCCGGCATATCGGGTCTTCGACGGCCGCCTTATGTTCTTCAAAGGCTTCCTCGGTCAAATCACCAAGCGTTTGAATATCAACAACCTTCTGTAAATCCTTTAATGCCTGTTCGCTTTCATTTCTGCGGTCATTATAGGCAGAACCAACCAGGCTGTGCTTCACTTTGCTGTTAGTAATGACAATCCGGGCCTCCGGCAGCTTCACTGGGGCATATTCAAATTCCAGTGTATTGGTGTCCAGGAATATGGCCGAATCTTTTTTACCCATAGCACTGGCAAACTGGTCCATAATTCCGCAGTTCATTCCATTGAAATTATTTTCCGAATACTGTCCAAGAACCGCCAAATCTTGTCCCGTCAGGCTCTCGATCCCGTGAATATCCTTTAGCATCAGTCCTGTTAAGACTTCCAGAGAAGCGGATGATGACAGGCCTGAACCGTTCGGTATATCGCCGTAAACGAGAAAGTCTACACCGCAGGGAAGCTTATGTCCGTGCTTTTCAAAAGCCCACATAACACCCTTCGGATAATTAGTCCATCCGGCTTCTTCTGCCGGCTTCAAATCTTCCAGGGAAGATTCAATGATCCCATCTTCCGGAAAATTCATTGAATAGAACCGGAGCTTCTGATCCTCTCTCTTCCGGGCCAGCCCATAGGTTCCAATTGTCAGCGCACATGGAAAAACGTGGCCGCCATTGTAATCCGTATGTTCTCCGATCAGGTTCACTCTTCCCGGTGCAAAATAAGTTCTGATTTCGCCGCCGGCGCCGAATAATTCTTCAAACTTTTCAATTAATGCTTTTTTCATCATCAAGCCTCCATGTATTTGGTAAAGCATTGTAAATTCTGGCTTCATATGGCCGGAAAATCTCCGGGGCTTCCATCGAACTGTAATTTCCGATCAAAAGCTCCATGTTTTCCCAGTCTGGT
Organism: uncultured Lachnospiraceae bacterium; assembly: GCA_958405355.1. Classification (GTDB taxonomy): domain Bacteria; phylum Bacillota; class Clostridia; order Lachnospirales; family Lachnospiraceae; genus Frisingicoccus. The sequence continues at coordinate 239 of CATYEA010000169.1, read as the reverse complement.
TTTAAAGGACACTCCAAAGTGTGACCAAAAAAGTTACAGATCACAAGGAGCCTGCATGATGGGTTTTCCCGCTGGTAAGCAAAGAAATTTTCATCATCGTTAAGCAGCATCTGAAATGTACCGTTTACAAACACATCATAGGTTTTCCGCAGTCGGATCAATTGTCTGTAACAGGCAAATACCGAATTCTCATCATGAATCTGGCTTACCGCATTGATCACTTTATAGTTCGGATTTAC
>CATYEA010000168.1 GCA_958405355.1 uncultured Lachnospiraceae bacterium | reverse complement strand
ATGAGATTGTTATGTGCAGCATTGGCGGAATGCCGTTGGAAGACTTGTCCTGGGGCTTCGATTGCTATCAGAAAGCCCTGGAAAAAGGCATCGGAACCAAATTAAACCTTTGGGATGAACCTTATATGAAATAATATAAAACGCAGCAGCCGGATTCGGTTGCTGCGTTTTATACATGCTTCGAGAATAGAAAATACTACTTTTTAAGTACAAACCACCGAAAAGGAGTAGAATGTTGGTATTTTCAAGTAATTGAATAACTCATCAAAAAGTCGTAGATTATCTTTAAGAAAAGCGATGGAGCTGCAAAAACAGTTTCATCGCTTTTTTAATAATTGAATTCAGGTGTCAAACGTCTTTGTTTTACACCCGAATCAAAAGGAAATCCGAAGAAAAAGCGAGGAGGCAGTAAATATGAGTTATCCGACAATCGAGTTTTTATTTTTGAGTGAGGAGGATATGATCAAGGCCGGGGTAAAGGATATGCCGGGCTGTATAGAGGCGATGGAAGAAGTTGTTAAATGTCTGAATACCGGGGACTATGTCATGGGTGGTGAGAATCACAATTCCCATGGAAGTCAGGTATCCTTTCCAAAGACTTCACCCTTTCCGAATATGCCGAAGGACGAGGGGGATGACCGGAGATTCATGGCGATGCCGGCTTATATCGGCGGCCCTTTCGATTTAATGGGAATGAAATGGTATGGCTCCAACATGGCGAATAAAGCGTTGGGTCTGCCAAGGTCCATCCTGACGGTCATGCTGAATGATAAGGATACGGGCGCACCCCTTTGCCTGATGAGTGCCAATCTTCTCAGCGCTTACAGAACGGGTGCCATCCCAGGCGTTGGCGCAAAGTATCTGGCGCCGAAACATGCGAGGGTATGCGGTATCTGTGGTCCGGGGGTTATGGGAAAATCTTCCCTTTCCGCCATACTTGCCACCTGTCCTGAGATTAAGGAAGTCAAGGTGAAGGGAAGAGGAAAAAAATCGCTGGAGTCCTTCGTTGAATATGTGAAAGAAAAGTATCCTCAGTTGGATAGGGTGGAAGCTGTTGAGACAGTAGAAGAGCTTGTCAGGGATGCGGATGTGATTTCCTTTACGAATTCCGGAAGTACAGACCCATCAACTTATCCGTTCGTGAAAGGCGAATGGATTAAGCCGGGGGCGCTTATCATTGGTGTGAGCTGTTTTGATATGGATGCGGAATTTATGAAAGAAAAGACAACCCTTGTTGTTGATAATATACAGTTGTATGAAGCCTGGGCTGAAGAATTTCCATATCCTTCCTTTGGGGCAAATAATATTATCGGTTCCAAGTTTACGGATATGGTTCATGACGGCATCATCACGATGGATGATATCTATGATTTAGGAGATATCATTTATGGCAAAAAGCCGGGACGCATCAGTGACGATCAAATCTTTGTTTACTCGGTGGGCGGTATGCCGGTAGAAGATGTCGCCTGGGGAAAGATATGTTATGAGCGGGCGAAAGAGCTTGGACTTGGAACAAAATTGACACTTTGGAATCAGCCGGATTTGTATTAGTAAATAAAGTGAGGGATAGATATGGACACACGAATCAAGAATCATCCAATACTTGGAGAACCGGAAAAAGGGAGAGTCGTGACTTTTACTTTTGACGGAAAGGAAATTCAGGGATATGAGGGCGAACCGATTGCGGCAGCGCTGAAAGCAGCCGGCGTTATGGTTCACAGATATACAAAGAAGGAGCATCGGCCGAGAGGCATCTTTTGTGCCATTGGACGGTGTACCGACTGTGTTATGGTGGTCGATGGAAAGCCAAATATCCGCACCTGTGTGACGCCATTGGCGGAAGGAATGAAAGTACAGACCCAGTACGGTGTCAGTGCGGAACCTTTTGACAAACAGAAATAAGACAGGCACAGAATGAAAGGAGCATACAGTAATGAAACGGTATGATTTGATAATCGTAGGCGCTGGCCCTTCGGGACTTTCGGCAGCCATTGAGGCGGCAAAACGCGGATTAAAAGTTGTCGTATTTGATGAGAATGAAAAACCCGGCGGACAGCTTTTCAAACAGATACATAAATTTTTTGGTTCGAAAGAACATAAAGCGAAAATCCGGGGCTTTGTCATCGGGCAGCAGCTTTTGGATGAGGCAGACAAGGTTGGTGTCAAGGTTGTCCTTAATGCGACGGTCATCGGCCTTTATCAGGATAAAGAAATTGTTGTAAAAATCGGAGAAGAAGTTCGGCACTTTAAAGGCGATGCGGTCATCATCGCAACGGGTGCGGCTGAAAATATGGTCACTTTTGATGGATGGACCCTTCCGGGAGTGATTGGAGCTGGAGCGGCACAGACGATGATGAATCTCCATGGTGTCAAGCCGGGACAGAAGATTCTTATGCTCGGTTCGGGAAATGTGGGACTGGTTGTAAGCTTTCAATTGCTCCAGTGCGGCTGTGAGGTCGTTGCTCTTGTGGATGCAGCTCCGAAAATCGGCGGATACGGTGTGCATGCGGCGAAGGTGGCCCGAACTGGGGTGCCGTTTTATCTTTCTCACACCATTGTTAAAGCGGAAGGCGATGAATGTGTTGAGGGCGTGACTATAGCGGAGGTTGATGATCATTTTCAGTTCATTCCTGGGACGGAGAAACATTTTGATGTGGACACGATTTGTCTGGCTGTTGGTCTTTCTCCAATGTCCCAGCTTCTTAAAATGGCAGGATGTCAGATGGAGGATAACCCAAAACGGGGCGGTCAGGTCCCAATCTGTGATGAATATGGACGGACATCATTGCCGGGGGTTTTTGTAGCCGGAGACGTGTCGGGTATTGAAGAAGCAAGTTCGGCCATGATTGAAGGCCGTATGGCCGGTGTGGCAGCTTCCGAATATCTGGGATATATTGGAAAAGAAGAATGTGATACCGAATTGTCCGAACTTGATAAAGCGCTGGATGGTCTTCGTCAGGGAATGTTTGCACCGAAGAACAAGGGTAAACAGATAACAGAAACAGAGGAAGGTATTCCAATTTCCGAAAATCTTCTGAAATATGGTTTTGTGGCTGATGATGAAATTGAAAATTATCCGGGAGTCACCCATAAAGTAGGCATACATCCGGTGATGGAATGTACTCAGAATATTCCGTGTAACCCGTGCCAGGATGCCTGCCCGAAGGGCTGTATCAGCATTGGGGCAAACATTGTATCTCTGCCGGTCGTCGTTGAGGGCTCAGAATGTATTAACTGCGGTATGTGTGTGGCATCCTGTTCCGGCCAGGCCATTTTCCTTGTAGATGAAGATTGTAAGGACGGTACAGCCGAGGTGACGATTCCATATGAATTTTTACCGCTTCCGAAGGTTGGAACGAAGGGTGTTGCCCTTGGACGAAACGGACAGAAGGTCTGTGAGGCCGAGGTCGTCAATATTAAGAGTATCAAAGCTTATGACAGAACTAATTTACTTACAATGAAAGTTCCAAAAGACTATGCGATGGCAGCACGTTTTTTCAAGGAGGCATAGAGAATGAATTCAGTAAATGACAGATCAAGAGATATCGGTGAATTTATACCGGCCGAAGATGACGATATGATTATTTGCCGTTGTGAAGAAATTACAAAGGGAGAAATCCGTCGGGCGGTGCATGACGGAATGTTTACCCTGACTGAAATACGAAGATATTTAAGAACAGGTATGGGACTGTGCCAGGGGCAGACGTGCTCCAAACTGGTCAAGGGTATTGTGGCGAAGGAACTCGGCGTATCTCCGGCAGAATTGGAGCCGGCAACATCCAGAGTTCCGATGCGTCCGATTGAAATGTATATTTTTGCAAATGAAGCAAAGGAGGGCGAGGCAGATGAGTAATTGTGCGGATGTTGTAATTGTGGGCGGCGGCATCATTGGATGTGCTGCAGCGTACTATCTGGTAAAACAAGGAGTCAGCGTCATTGTCCTTGAAGGCAGCGATCACATAGGAAACGGCGGTTCCTCCAGAAATGGCGGCGGGGTTCGTCAGTCCGGGCGGGATGTCCGGGAGCTTCCCCTTGTTATGTATGGAATTAAAAATCTGTGGCCCCATCTTTCCGAAGAACTTGAGGTGGATTGTGAATATCATCAGGATGGAAATCTTCGTCTTGGGAAAAATGAAAGACATGCGGAAATACTTACCGGACTTGCCAATAATGCGAGAAAAGTGGGACTGGATGTGCGAATGATCGATGGTGATGAGGTGCGCCAGATCAATCCGTATCTTTCGAAGGAGGTTACCGTTGCCAGTTGGTGTCCGACGGATGGACACGCCAATCCGCTGACAACCACATTAGGATTTTATAAAATGGCCCGCAGACTTGGAGCCCATTTCATTTCCGGAGAAAAGGTAACGGGACTTCGAACCATCAAAGGAAAAATCCGGCAGGTGATTACAGAAAATAATGTATACGAGGGTGAAAATGTTTTGGTGGCCGCAGGTCTTGACAGCCGGCCGATTCTTACGAGCGTGGGAATTGATGTGCCGATGTCCTCCTCCCTTCTGGAAGCCCTGGTTACAGAGGCGGAGCCCCATATGTTTGACCAGATGCTCGGCACGGCGGATGCGGATTTTTACGGTCATCAGACAAAGCATGGTTCCTTTGTTTTCGGAGGTTCTTCAGGACTGGAACCTTTCAATAAGGATAATGGAACTCCGGTAACAAGCAGTAAGACGGCGCCATGTATCTGCCGGGGTATTATGAAATATTTCCCGGATTTAGCGGAGGCAAAAATCGTGCGGACATGGGGCGGATGGATGGATAAATCTGCCGACGGCGTTCCGGCCCTCGGC
>CATYEA010000167.1 GCA_958405355.1 uncultured Lachnospiraceae bacterium | reverse complement strand
ATTCCGAGAATGCTTCCGGAAGGTGTACGTGCTGTTGTTCATAAAGATTCTTATGAAGTGCCTGCTATTTTCAAGCTGATGGCTGAAAAAGGCGATGTGGAAGAAAAAGTAATGTACAACACATATAATATGGGTATCGGTATGGTCATCGCCGTGGATCCGGCAGATAAGGATAAGGCGTTGGCTCTGCTTGCAGAAGCCGGAGAAACTGCTTATGTGATCGGAGAAACTGTGGAAGGCGAAACAGGTGTGACATTATGCTAAGAGTTGCGGTACTTGTATCCGGAGGTGGAACGAATCTTCAGGCGATCATTGACCGTATTGAAGACGGAACGATAAAAAATACGGAAATCGTCATGGTAATTTCCAATAATAAAAATGCCAAAGCCCTTCAGAGAGCTGAAAAGCATCATATTCCTTCCATGTGTATATCTCCGAAGGATTTTGAAACCAGGGAAGTATTTAACCAGACACTTTTAAAGACTCTGATGGATTTAAATGTAGATTTAATTGTTTTAGCCGGATTTATGGTAGTCATTCCGCCGGAAATGATACAGAATTTCAGAAATCGGATCATCAATGTGCATCCGTCTCTGATTCCTTCTTTCTGCGGCACGGGCTATTATGGACTTCGGGTTCATGAGGCAGCTTTGGCGCGGGGCGTTAAGGTCAGCGGAGCAACGGTGCATTTTGTAGATGAAGGAACAGATACGGGACCGATTATTTTGCAGAAGGCTGTGGAAGTAAAGGCCGGAGACACGCCGGAAGTTTTACAGCGACGGATTATGGAGCAGGCTGAATGGCAGATTATGCCGAAGGCGATTGATTTGATTGCAGCAGGTAAAGTGAAGGTCGAGGATGGCCGTGTGATTATAGAGGAGGAAACAGCATGAAAGTTCTGATTGTAGGAAGCGGCGGAAGAGAACATGCCATTGCATGGAAGGTGGCCCAGAGTAAACGTGTAGATAAGATTTACTGTGCACCGGGAAATGCGGGAATTGAAGAATATGCGGAATGTGTGAATATTGGCGCTATGGAATTTGATAAGCTGACAGAATTTGCTCTGGAAAAAGGCATTGATCTGACAGTCATCGGTATGGATGATCCGTTGGTTGGCGGCATTGTCAATGCTTTTGAAGAAAAGGGACTTCGGGTCTTTGGTCCGAGACAGCTTGCAGCAATGATTGAAGGCTCAAAGGCATTTTCCAAAGATTTAATGAAAAAATATAATATTCCGACAGCGGCCTATGAGAATTTTGATGATCCTCAGAAAGCTTTGGAATATCTTGAAACAGCAAAGATGCCGATTGTTCTGAAGGCGGACGGCCTGGCACTTGGCAAGGGTGTTTTGATCTGCAATACACTGGAAGAAGCTAAAGATGGTGTAAAGACCATTATGGAAGATAAACAGTTTGGCTCTGCCGGAAACCGTATGGTCATCGAAGAGTTTATGACCGGCCGGGAAGTTTCCGTGCTTTGCTTCTGTGATGGAACACATGTAGTGCCGATGACTTCCGCCCAGGATCACAAACGGGCAAAGGATGGTGATCAGGGACTGAACACCGGCGGTATGGGAACCTTCTCTCCAAGTCCGTTCTATACATCGGAAATTGCAGCTTTCTGTGAAGAAAATATTTATAGACCGACTATGGCTGCCATGAAAGCTGAAGGCCGGGATTTTGTTGGTATTCTCTTTGTTGGTTTAATGCTGACAGAGGATGGTCCGAAAGTACTTGAGTACAATGCACGCTTCGGCGATCCGGAAGCTCAGGTTGTGCTTCCGCGGATGAAGACAGACATTGTGGATGTTTTCGAGGCATGTATCGATGGTAAACTGGATGAGATCAATCTGGAGTTTGAAGATAATGCAGCAGTCTGCGTTGTACTGGCTTCCGATGGATATCCGGTCAAATACGATAAAGGCTTTGTCATCGACGGCCTGGATACATTTAAAGAGCATGATGGTTATTATTGCTTCCATGCGGGAACAAAACGTACGGATGCAGGAATTGTTACCAATGGCGGCCGTGTCCTCGGCGTCACAGCGAAGGGCAGCGATTTAAAAGAGGCCCGGGCCAATGCCTATAAAGCGACCGAGTGGGTACGTTTTGACAATAAATACATGCGTCATGATATTGGAAAAGCTATTGATGAAGCATAAAACTTCGTGTATAATGAACATACGAAAAAGAGTCGGTAAACTTATCGGCTCTTTTTTGCAGAATGAGATTTGTATGCCTTTAGTATCTGAACATGAATTGCCTTAAGAGGAGGAAGGGCTTGTGAAAGAGCTTTTTGATAAAATCAAATTATTTGTCCTGGATATGGATGGTACATTTTATCTGGGTGAGAATCGGATTGATGGAGCTTTGGAATTTATTCAGCGTGTTCGGGAGACAGGGCGAGAGTTTGTCTTTTTTACAAATAATTCATCAAAAAACGGAGCCATGTATGTGGAGAAGTTAAGGCGGATGGGTTATGCGGCAACAGAAAAGGACATTATGACTTCTGGTGACGTGACTGTCGAATATTTAAAGACAAATTATCCGGGGCGGAAGGTTTATCTGGCGGGAACTCCGGCTCTGGAGGAGCTTTTTGAAACATCGGGAATTTGTCTTGTACAGGAAAAGCCGGATGTGGTGGTTGTCGGCTTTGATATGACATTGACCTATGAAAAATTAGAGCGGATCTGTACTTATATCCGGGAGGGCGCAGTGTTTTTAGCAACCCATAAGGATATTAATTGTCCGACGGAGAATGGATTTATACCGGATTGTGGAGCGATGTGTGCCGCCATTTCCCTTTCTACAGGCGTACAGCCGAAATATTTGGGGAAACCATGCAAAGAGACTGTAGATATGGTTTTACAGAAAACAGGATATAAAAAAGATGAAATTGCCTTTGTAGGTGACCGGATTTACACGGATGTGGCAACGGGAGTCAATAACGGGGCTGCGGGAATTCTTGTACTCAGTGGGGAGACACAGGTAGAAGATATTGAAAAATCCGATGTGAAACCGGATGCTGTTTTTGGTTCGCTAAAAGATATGATTGAATATTTGTAAGGATTGACATTACTCGAAAGGTGTTATATTATATATATAACAGATGTAACGATTCAAAAGATAGAATTCGGGTGATGATATGATTATAAAAATTGATTTTAACAGTGATGAAGCAATTTATATTCAGCTTCGCAATCAGATTATCATGGGGATTGCCACATCCCAGTTGACGGTGGGGGATTCTCTGCCTTCCGTTCGTCAGCTGGCAGACAATATCGGGATTAATATGCATACAGTGAACAAAGCTTATTCTGTTTTAAGGCAGGAAGGCTATATTAAGCTGGACCGAAGAAAAGGGGCAATTATTGCCATTGACTATGATCAGGTTCTGGCTTCACGGCAGATTATGGCGATGCTTCAGTCAGTACTGGCCGAAGCAATCTGCAAAAATATCGGTCGCGAGGAAGTCCATGACATGGTGGATGATATTTATGATTCCTTTACCTGCAGAGACAGGGAGGAATATGACGAGACATGAATCACTGAAAGAGCCAGAGACAGGGTGTTCCGGTGATTAGACAAACAGGAGGTTGATTATGCAGTATCGTTTGACAAGGCAGGCGGAAAGGGCAGTGACATATGCCAGAGACATAGCGGAAGAACTGCATCACAATTATGTTGGAACAGAACATCTGATGTTGGGATTGATTCGCTCTGTGGATGGCCTTGCCTCCAAGATCCTGCTTCAGAATGATATTACGGAAGAGCAGATTTTGCGTCTCATCAAACAATTGATCAATGACGGAGATGTCATTGTTGGAGAGGTGGCTGATTATACGCCGAGAGCGCGGCGGGTACTGGAATGCAGCAGCCGGGAAGCGGCACGGTTGAATCAGACGCAGATTGGAACAGAACATCTTTTGATTGCTTTATTGAAAGAAAAAGATTGTATAGCGATACGTCTTTTAAATACACTTGGAGTAAGTATTCAGAAAGTGTACTCCGAATTATTGGCAGCGATGGGAATGAATGCGGCCGAGGCAAAGGCTTATCTTTCTTCTAAGAGCGGTGACTCTAAAGAAAAAAATTCTGCCCTGGAAGCCTATAGTATGGATTTGACCCGGATGGCCAGGGAAGGTAAGCTGGACCCGGTGATTGGACGGGAACAGGAGATTCAGCGTGTCGTTCAGATTTTAAGCCGTCGGACAAAAAATAATCCATGCCTGATTGGCGAGCCTGGTGTCGGAAAGACGGCAGTAGTTGAGGGGCTGGCAGCACGGATTGCGGAAGGTGCTGTTCCGGATACAATTAGGGATAAACGGCTGATGACTCTGGATTTGTCCGGTATGGTGGCCGGTTCCAAGTACCGGGGAGAATTTGAGGAGCGGATTAAACGTCTGATTGCCGAAGTTAAGAATGATGGTCAGGTGCTGCTTTTTATCGACGAAATCCATACGATCATCGGTGCCGGAGGTGCAGAAGGCGCTCTCGATGCTTCAAATATATTAAAACCATCATTGGCCAGAGGTGAGATTCAGGTCATTGGTGCTACGACCATTGAAGAATATCGGAAATACATTGAGAAAGATGCCGCGTTGGAGCGTCGTTTTCAGCCGGTAATGACAAATGAACCGGGCGAGGTGGAAAGCATTGAAATTTTAAGGGGACTCCGTCCTGCCTATGAAAAGCATCACCAGGTTACCATTTCTGATGAAGCGATCGAAGCTGCGGTAAAGATGTCCATACGTTATATTAATGACCGTTTCCTTCCGGATAAAGCCATTGATTTGATCGATGAGGCGTCAGCTAAGGTGAAACTATCTT
>CATYEA010000166.1 GCA_958405355.1 uncultured Lachnospiraceae bacterium | reverse complement strand
CATTAAAATGGTTATTTGTACCATTTGCAAATTATTACTAAAAATTTGTGATATACTTTATCCATTAAAAATGAGGAGGGGAAACAATGAAATTTATCAAAAGTTTTATTAAAAATCATTCCACTCAAATTACCAGTTTTGCACTGGCGACGGCCGTAATCATTACAAACATGAACTGCTGGGGAAAAGCATTTCAAGAGAAATTGCCGGAAGAGATTGATAAACTCCGTAAATTCAAATGATTGACTGGATTTTAGAAATCTTAAAAGAAAGCGGCGCAGTTGGAAACAATAATGAAACAATTGTAAAATATGGACTGCAGAAGGCAGGAAGTTTTTTGCTAGATTTGATTATTACTTTCATATGCGCTGCTTTTTTTGGAATCCCCATAGAGGGATTGGTTTTCTGGATAGTTTTATTTGTGCAGAGAATGTATATTGGTGGATATCATGCCAAGACCCAGCTAAGGTGTCTGTTTATTTCGTGGATAGTGACCATAATTTCTTTTTGGATTATAAAAATGGATATGAGTGATAGAGTATTGCTCTATATGATGGGAGTGGTAACCATAATTATTTGGTTGGCAGCACCCGTGGAAGCTGAAAACAAGCCATTGTCTGAACGGGAAAGGGTACTTTATCGGAAGATTGGAAAATGGATGATGGGAATTTGTTTTATGGTGGCAGTGATAGCTAAATCCATCCACCTATATGTAATATTTAAACCACTTGCACTTGCAACAATCGGAACAGGACTAGGAGTTATCATAGCGCTGGTCCTAAAATATCAAAAAGCAGGTAATTGTAGAAAATAATATATGGTAAATGAAAGGGACAATTTCTATCGGTATGCGGCCAAAGTAGAAATCTTAAAGCGAGGCAAATTTGACGTTGTGCTATACAATATTGAGACAGACATTAAAAAAAGCCGTTTGTATTTTTGGAATCGATCATGGCAGAAACAAAAATACCGTTATAAATTAATGGATTGTATTATGAAAGATAAAACCGTTGTGAGCTGTTCAATTAAGGAAGATTCATTTGTACAGGCGATGTGGATTTTTCCTGGCAGGGAAGAATAGCAAAGGCCTAACTCACAATTTTATCTGTCATGCCAAGACAATCTGCAAATATGAACGGAGGCATAACAGAGAAGAGATATCCAAACTGCGATGTTTCAGAGCGGGGAATAGGAAGATAACAATGAAAAAGTATAAAAAAAATTATGGCTTTTTAATTATGGCCCTCCTCTTTATGCTGATGTTTTCCTTCATATCGGAAGCAAATGAACACAGCAGTGATAAGAAAGGGCTGGATGTTATTTTCGTTATGGACTACAGTGGTTCGATGAAAACGAATGATCCGGAACAAACAGCACAAGGAATGGTAAAAGCATTTATAGACACTGTACATAGCGCAGACATACGCATTGGATTCGTGGCATATAATGACCGGCTTCTTTCAACAACTTCCCCGATTTCAGTAGGAACAAATGAGGAAAGACAAGTATTAAGGCAGTTAATTGATGCACATGGATATTCTGGAAATACAGATATAGGTCTGGGACTACGGAATGCTCACGAATTGATTTCACAGGAAACGAACCGCAAAAAGGCAATTGTTTTAATTTCAGATGGGGAGTCAGATTTAAAAGGATCCCAAACCGGCAGAGGATTGGAACAATCGCTTCAGGACGAGGAGTATGTGGCACAAAAATGCGGGGAGCAGGGCATACCAATCTACTCCATAGCTTTTGGAAAATACGATGGGAATACTGCGAATCTGGAATCGCTCTCAAAACGGACCCAAGGACAGATGTATTTCGTTAATGAGCCATCGACACTGATTGAAATATTGTATGGCATTTTTGCCGACAATATGGACTACCGCATCCAGCAAATCACAGACAGTATCTATGCACCTGGTATACAGAATATTCGGTTTAAACTGGACGATGCCTATCTGGATGAGCTGGATGTGCTTGTCATATCACCTCAATCAATTGGACCGGTTCGTGTTTTGTACGGAGAACAGCAAGTTGAAGCTGTAAATTCGAAAAATTATGCCGTCACAAAAATAACGGATGTAAGAGATGACATCGAAGAACTAACGATACAAACAGAAACCGTAGAAAACCAGAAACTTCAGATATACCTGGTTAGTTACCGTAATTTGACACCGGTCCTCGATGTAGAAAGTACCATCGGAAAAAATTTACCTCTGAAATATAAAGTTTATTTTAAGGACAAAACTGGAGCGGTTATATCAGACGAGGCTTTCTATAAAAATTTCAGGTGTGAACTGACGCTGTATGATGGCGAGCAGAGGGAAAAAGAGTCCTTAACGTGCGATATTCGGGACGGAATTATTGCAGCAGAGACGAGTTTTGATAAATCGGGTATTTACTACATGGAAGGGCAGCTGGACGACCACATGGGTTCAGCCTCTTTTAAGCCGATTAAAATTGAAGTGAATAATCGTCTGCCTATGGGAAATCTTCCGGAAACCGGAATATTAACATCAATCAGCAAGGAAACCGAGTATGTTTTAACCGAGTTCTTTTCGGATCCAGATGGAGATGTTCTTAGTTATTCATTGAGAGATACGAGTGGGGGCTGTGTGGAAGCAAAGATTTCTGAAGGACGCCTTCTTGTTAACCCGGTGAAATCCGGTAACCAGTCATTAAATCTATGGATTTCTGATGGGGAGGGTGTTCTGGAGTATTCATACCACATAACAGTTACTCCACTGTGGAAAGTATATTGGTGGATAATCCTTCTTTTTGGCATGATAGCAGCGGGAATTTTGTGGAAAGTATTCCACAAACCCAAACCGGTATTAGATCAGATAACAGAGGAGAAGAAACGCAACCATTTTTGTGGAAAACTGGATGTTTATTGTACCAGGCAGCCAGATACGATGGGAGAAATTCCACCGTTATCTTTTCCAATGCATAAAGTGAAGGATAATAAAATAACGCTTGGCGACCTTATGGGGGATTATCCAGAGATTTCTGATGCGTTAGGATTAGATTTGCTACATCTAATTGCAGACGAAGACAGAAGGATGATTCTGTATCATACATCCAATGCGGTGGTAATGATAGGGAATTCCATCGTTTGCCGGCAGATTCAGTACAGTGTGAGCTTTGGTGATGTGATTTATATTACGTCACAAGATGGAGCATATGAACTGGAGATGCATTATATAACGGTGATCCAATAAATTCAAAAGAGGGAGTGAAAGCCTATGGAAACTATCACACAGACAAACAGAACGATTCTGTTTGCTGAAATGAATCCAGAGCGCCTGAACCTGGTTACTTTGATTGGGGATGTGCGGGGAAAGAACAGTCTGGACGATGACAAAATCAAAGAAATTAATGAGGAATTGGTGGTCTCCAGTTTTGAAGAGTTCTTGGAGAAATTCACGCCGGTAGTGTATTCCTGGTGTGACGCTGCATCATCAAGCATCCAGTATAGCCTTGTGAAGCCAGAGAACATCCCAGATAACTGTATTACGGAAATTCCACTGAACGAATCAAATGATTTACTTAATATGCTGATAACCTTATTAGGTGCAAAGGGAGCCCAAGGAGTGGCAAATGTTGACTTCAAGTTCAGTAATGTGTTGGATATGATTTCTCCCAAGAAAATTATGGAGGATATCCGCCAGGTCAGAAGAGAAATCCAATACACCTATGGCAAATATATGGAACTGGATGAAGGGGATCCCAAACGCCTGGACCTGGGCGATAAACTGAATTACCAGTTTGAACAGGCCAGCCAGAATTACAACAATGTACTCGCCATGCTCCCTCTGGCAATTGAGGACATCAAGACCCGGCTCCTTCTGGGAGATGGGGAAACAAAACAAGGCGGACAGGACTTTAAGGCCGGGCTTCTCAGCATGGGTGATGATGGGGAACTGAAGATTCTTGAGATGAAACAGGAGGAAAGTACCCAGCTGGCCGTGGTGGATGACCATATCAATACAAGCCTGAAAGAGACATTCAAAGAGGATTATGACGAATTAAACGAAGCTCCATCGGATTATGTCAGGGATCTGGTAGTGCGTACATTCTGCCCGCTTGGTTCCACCATGGAAAGTGCTGTGGATACAGAGGTGGAAGTAAGTAATTATAATAACTACCTGGAATTTTACAAGAAGAGCAAGGATGATTTTGTGAAGGCGGTCAAACCGTTGATTGAGAAAATCCTTGGAGTGAAGACATTCTTTGACCAGTACCAGGTAAAAGAAAAAGGTATGCAGCCTAAGCTGCTGATCTCCAATGCTTCCCTGGAAATGTTGGTTAAATCCAGCAATCTTCCAAGACTGTTGACCTATTTAAATACGACCAATGATAAAAATGAGTTTGAGAATACCATCTGGTATGGGATTGTCCCGGATGTCGAACTGAACCAGAGTGCTGGCGGTAAGCTTCAGAGGATACGTTTTGCTGGGAACCAGAAGGTGGAGAAGCAGGGGACCAATTCCATGGAAAGCCTGGCAATCTTAATGAATGCACTGCTTCCGTATAAAATCACCACTTTTTTCAGCTTCTGTACGGGTGAAGAGACGACATTCAACTATGTGGCAACGGAGGGAATTGAGATTTTTAAGGATAAATGTACGCCCCTCATGAAGCAGGATTACAGTGAGTTTGTGGTACCGTGTATTCCGAATGCAACCATTATTCCCAAAGATAAATCAGGTCTGATTCTGGATAAGCGTATGATTATGGATGAAGAAGGCCATGTGATGTTATCGGAAGAAAAAGAGGATGTCATGAAAATGTGGCTGGAGGGCATTTATATCAATGCAGCCTATGA
>CATYEA010000165.1 GCA_958405355.1 uncultured Lachnospiraceae bacterium | reverse complement strand
GAAAAGTGGATACGGTGCTGACCGAAGCCGAGCAGGTGAAGGGTGAATATTTCCAGCCGACAGAGCGTATCAAGCTGTATGTTGTGGAAGTAAAGGATACGACAAAAGGACCGAAGATTACAGTTTCCAGAACCCATCCGGAACTGGTAAAACGTTTATTTGAATATGAAGTTGCTGAAGTTCGCGATGGTACGGTGGAGATCTGCAGTATTTCCCGTGAGGCCGGTTCCAGGACCAAAATTGCCGTGCGTTCCAATCATCCGGATGTGGACCCGGTAGGTGCTTGTGTCGGTGTGAATGGTTCCAGAGTTGGCGCCGTTGTGGATGAGCTTCGCGGCGAAAAGATCGATATTGTGAATTGGAATGAAGATCCGGCCGTATTTATTGAAAATGCTTTAAGTCCGGCAAAGGTTGTTTCTGTATATGCAGATGAAGAGGAAAAAACGGCTTCTGTTATCGTGCCGGATTATCAGTTATCTCTGGCTATTGGCAAAGAGGGACAGAACGCCAGACTGGCAGCTCGTCTGACTGGATATAAGATTGATATTAAGAGCGAATCCCAGGCTTATGAAGAGGCTGAGAATGCCGGATATGAGGAAGATGAGTACGTTGAAGATACGTATAATGAAGACGATTATGCTGAAGATGATATCGTAATAGATGCTGAAGAAGAAGCGGCTCTGGAAGATATGGAAATTCAGGATTCGGAGGAATAATGGTCGCAAAGAAGGTTCCTATGCGGCAGTGTACAGGTTGCCGTGAAATGAAAAGTAAGCGGGAAATGATTCGGGTGATCCGGACGACAGAAAATGAAATCTGTATTGATGCCACCGGACGGAAAAACGGCCGGGGCGCATACATTTGTCCGAATATGGACTGCCTGAAGCTGGCTATAAAAAATCGAGGGCTGGAACGGTCATTAAAAACGGCCATACCTGAGTCGGTATATCAGCAGTTGGAAGAGGAGATGAGCCATATTGACAAGGGATAAAGTGTTATCTTATCTTGGATTGGCTGCCAAAGCGCGGAAGATTCAGAGTGGCGAATTTTCCACAGAGAAGTCGGTGAAAAGCGGAAAGGCGGCGCTGGTTATTGTGGCGTCGGATGCTTCAGATAATACAAAGAAAAAGTTTACAAATATGTGTACCTTTTATAAAGTGCCTATGTATATTTATGGTACGAAAGAGACATTGGGAGCTTCCATTGGCAGAGAGCTTCGGGCCTCTTTAGCTTTGGAAGATACTGGTTTTTGTAACGCCATAAAGAAACAGATTGATTCAGAACGGATGTAGACGGAGGTAGGTATATGTCGAAAATAAGAGTACATGAATTAGCGAAAGAATTAAATAAAAGCAGCAAGGACATTATTTATGCATTGAAAGGCCATGGTGTGATTGTGGAAAGTCATATGAGTACCATTGGCGAGGATCATGCGGATAAAATCAGAAAATATTTCACGGCACCGCCGGTGAAAAAACAGGAAGCTCCGAAGGCAGCACCGGAAAAAGCACCGGTAAGACCAGCTCCGGCCCAGGGTGAACATCGTCCGAATAATGGCGGCCAGAACCGCCAGGGAGGAAATGGCGAACGCCGCCCATACAATAATAACGGCCAGAACCGCCAGGGAGGAAATGGCGAACGCCGTCCATTCAATAATAACGGCCAGAACCGTCAGGGAGGAAATGGCGAACGCCGCCCATATAATAATAATGGCCAGAACCGTCAGGGAGGAAATGGCGAACGCCGTCCATTCAACAATAACGGCGGTCAGAATCGTCAGGGCGGTTATAATAACCGCGGCGGCCGTAGTGAAGGCAAGTTCAATCTGGACAGCGCCATCAGTAAAGAAGTTGTTGTATCTAAGGATACATCCCGTGAAAACCGGAGAAACTATAAAGATAAAGAGAAGCCGGTGAAGAGTGTCACTGACGGAAGAAACAGCAAGAAAGGATTTGGCGGCAAACCATTATCCAAGAAATCCAATCTTCAGCCGCCGACACAGAAGCCGAAGCCGGTTGTGGAAAAAGTTACAAATATCATTCTGCCGGAAGTTGTTACGATCAAAGAGCTTGGAGATAAGATGAAAATCTCCGCAGCAGAAATCGTTAAGAAATTATTCCTCGGCGGTAAAATGGTGACTTTGAATACAGAGATCACTTACGATGAGGCAGAAGAAATCGCATTGGAATACGATGTACTTTGCGAACATGAAGTCGTTGTTGACCCGATTGAAGAAATTCTCAAGGAAGATGAAGAGAAAGAAGAAGATTTACAGCCAAGACCACCAGTTGTCTGTGTTATGGGTCATGTTGACCACGGTAAAACATCCATCCTGGATGCCATTCGTAACACTCATGTAACAACCGGTGAAGCCGGCGGTATTACCCAGCATATCGGTGCTTATGTTGTCGATGTGAAAGGTGAAAAGATTACTTTCCTGGATACTCCGGGCCATGAAGCTTTTACAGCCATGCGTCTGCGTGGTGCCCAGTCCACAGATATTGCTATTCTGGTCGTTGCAGCCGATGACGGTGTTATGCCTCAGACCATCGAAGCCATCAGCCATGCAAAGGCCGCAGGCATCGAAGTAATCGTTGCCATCAATAAGATTGACAAACCAAGTGCCAATGTAGAGCGTGTAAAACAGGAATTGACCGAATATGAACTGGTTCCTGAGGATTGGGGCGGAACAACTTTATTTGTTCCTGTATCTGCTCACACAGGCGAGGGACTGGATGACTTATTGGATTCCATTCTCCTTCAGGCTGAAATGTGCGAATTAAAAGCCAATCCAAATCGGAAGGCCAGAGGTCTTGTCATTGAAGCTCAGCTTGATAAAGGTAAAGGACCTGTGGCAACCGTTCTTGTTCAGAAGGGAACCCTTCATGTGGGCGACTGTCTGGCTATTGGTTCTGCCTTCGGTAAAGTCCGTGCTATGGTAGATGATAAGGGACGCCGTGTAAAAGAAGCCGGTCCGTCCATCCCTGTAGAAATTCTTGGATTAAATGATGTACCGGAAGCCGGTGAAGTGTTTATTTCCACAAATACTGAAAAAGAAGCTCGTTCCATTTCTGAGACATTTATTGCTCAGAAGAAGGAAAAACTTCTGGCTGATACAAAATCCAAGTTATCTCTGGATGGTCTGTTTGACCAGATCCAGGCCGGACAGATTAAAGAATTGAACCTGATCGTTAAAGCCGATGTTCAGGGTTCTGTGGAAGCAGTAAAACAGAGCTTGCTGAAGCTCTCTAACGATGAAGTGGCAATCAAGATCATTCATGGCGGTGTTGGCGCCATCAACGAATCTGACGTTACCCTGGCTTCTACTTCAAATGCGATTATTATCGGTTTCAATGTACGTCCGGATAATATGGCAAAAACGGTGGCGGAGACAGAAAAAGTCGATATGCGTCTGTACCGTGTTATTTACAATGCCATCGAAGATATCGAAGCAGCTATGAAGGGTATGCTTGACCCTGAATTCCGTGAGAAGATCACTGGTCATGCAGAAGTTCGCCAGACTTACAAAGTATCCGGTGTGGGTACGATCATCGGCGGATATGTGCTTGACGGAAAGATTGAACGTAATTCCAAGGTACGTCTCATTCGTGATAATGTGGTTATCCATGAAGGTGAACTGGCATCTCTGAAACGTTTCAAAGATGATGTCAAAGAAGTGGCAGCAGGATATGAATGCGGTATGTCTCTTGAAAAATATAACGATATTAAAGAAGGCGATCAGTTAGAAGTCTTCGTTATGGAAGAAGTTCCAAGATAGAAAGGAATTATATGAGAAAAAACAGTATTAAAAATACCCGCATTAACGGGGAAGTTCAGCGTGAATTGAGCCGGATCATTTCGAGAGAAATCAAAGATCCGCGCATTTCGCCGCTGACCTCCGTGGTGGCGGTGGAAGTGGCTCCGGATTTAAAGAGCTGTAAAGCCTATATCAGTGTTTTCGGCGATGAGACTGTTCAGAAGGCTACGCTGGAAGGTTTAAACAGTGCGATGGGATATATCCGTAAAGAATTGGCCCATTCGGTGAATTTGAGAAATACACCGGCCATTACATTTATTATGGACCAGTCCATCGAATACGGTGTCAATATGTCAAAAATGATTTCCGAAGTCAATAAAGATTTGAAAGAGGAAGATGAGGATGAAGAGCTTTCTTGAAAATCAGATCATGGGGAGCCGGACGGTTGCCATTACGGGTCATACCCGGCCAGATGGTGATTGTGTCGGTTCCTGCATGGGACTTTACAATTATATCTTAGAAAATTACCCGGATATTTCAGTGGATGTTTATCTGGAACCCATTGCGGAAAGTTATAAACTGGTGAAGCGCACGGAGGAGATTAAACAGCCGGGAACAGAACCGAGGGTGTATGATTTGTTTATCTGTCTGGATACGAGTCAGAAGGACCGTATGACAAAGGGTGCCGAGTTTTATTTTGACATGGCAAAAACGACTATCAATGTTGATCACCATGTGAGCAATACAAAATTTGCCCAGACCAATCATGTGGCCGCAAAGGCCAGTTCAGCCAGTGAAGAGGTCTATGATTTACTGGATAGTGACAAAATTGGCCTTGCTGCAGCCGAGGCCCTGTACATGGGGATTATCTGTGATTCGGGGGTATTTAAATACTCCAGTACCAGTGAGCATACCATGCAGATTGCCGGTCATTTGATGAGTATTGGTGTGGACAGCAGCCGCTTTATCGATGAAGTTTTCTATGAACGTACCTACACTCAGGCACGGTTGATGGGACAGGCGTTGCTGAATAGTGTCTGTGTCTTTGACGGACGTTGTATATATACGGTAGTTGATCGGGAAATGTTTGATCGATTCGGTGCGGATCACAATGACTTAGAGGGTATTGTGGAGCAGCTTCGACTGACAAAGGGTGTTGAGGTGGCTGTCCTTATTTCTGAGA
>CATYEA010000164.1 GCA_958405355.1 uncultured Lachnospiraceae bacterium | reverse complement strand
CCTAAATCCGCTGCCAATCCGGCCTCCGTCAAAATGTTCGCCCCGCTGCTTAAAACCAGTTCCGTAAAGTCTTTCGGTCCACGGCCCCGAAGCGTTTCCACCGCCTCTTTCACTTCCAAAGCATTTCCAATAGCCAGCCCCAAAGGCTCATTCATATCTGTGATCATTGCCCGGACTTTACGCCCACAGGCCTCGCCGAGATGAATCATCATTTTTGCAAGTTCAACGGCCTCTTCCGGCGTTTTCATAAAGGCGCCGTCGCCGTATTTGACATCCAGTTCAATAACCTCCGCTCCAGCCGCCAGCTTTTTGGAAATAATACTGGAAGCAATGAGGGGAATGGATGCCACAGTTCCTGTCACATCCCGAAGAGCATACAGCTTTTTATCTGCCGGAACAAGACTTTCCGTCTGTCCAATGACTGCAATGCCTATATCCTTTACCTGCCGTATAAAAGATTCTTTATCCAGATAACAGTTAAATCCTTGTATCGATTCCAGCTTGTCCAGTGTCCCTCCGGTAGAGCCAAGGCCTCTTCCGGACATCTTTGCCACCTTCGCACCGCAGGCCGCCAGCATCGGTCCCAGGGCCAGCGTTGTCTTATCTCCCACTCCGCCGGTGGAATGTTTATCCACTTTAATTCCAGGAATTTCACTTAAATCGATGGTCTCACCGCTTTCCATCATAGCCATTGTCAATGCTGATGTTTCCTGGGAGGTCATGCCATTTAAACAAATCGCCATCAGCAGAGCACTGACCTGATAATCCGGAATTTCTCCGGCCACATAACGCTGAATCCACCAGCGTATTTCTTCCTCCGTCAGTTCTTCTCCCCACCGCTTTTTTTCAATAATATCCACAAAACGCATCCGTTTCACCTCCGTTGTCCACAAATGCCCTTTATTTTCCGATACGTATCACAAAAAATCTCTGCCATCACCGCATATCCTTCTCTTGTCGGATGAACACCATCCTGAAAGGCCCGGCTTATTTCTTTTCTCTCCAGATATTCCGGAAACTTTTTCTGAAAATCCACATAGGGAATCTGCTTTCTTTCACAATAATCCAGAAGCCATTCCCTGTAACTGCGGAACAATTCCAATGTCTCGTCAATACCGAAAAAACTGTACCAGCATTCTTTAAGCATCACACCATCGACCTGAATCGGAATACCGATGATGGGTGAAATATTTGCTGCAAAAGCTTTTCCGATGATCATATCCATGCTTTCCCGCGTGTGGGCCTGGGGAATTCCCATTAAAATATCATTAGCCCCCGCCATGACGAAAACTTCCTTAGGATGATTCCAGACCACATCTTCCATAAACCGGACATTCATCCCATCTGCAGTATCTCCGTTTTCACCTTTATTTAAAATATGTATCCCCAGCTCCTGTGATGCCAGATAAGGCCAGGCATAGCGGCCGCTCACACCATAACCATAAACGATACTGTCTCCCAGGCATACTAAATCTACTGTTTCCATACAAATCCCCCGTTTGTCCTTTTACTTAATTTCAGTATACCATTAAAAAAGGACATTGTGAATGTCAAACTCCACAATGCCCTGTGTGTCAAAAATTAGTAATACATAATTACCGGCGTACCCACTTCAATATTCCAGAAAATAGAGGATACCGCATCATACGGCGTATTGATACATCCATGGGAACCCGCATTCAGATACTCCGTACCGCCATAAACAGAACGCCACAACGAATCATGAATACCCACGCCTCCGACAACCTGCATCCAGAAATTTACCGGTGTCCGGTAATCCTCTCCGACAAGAATCGTATTCTGAGACCGGCAGTTAATGAAATAAACTCCCGACGGTGTCCCATGTCCCGTATTCATCGTTCCCGAAGTAATCGGAGTGGATACTAAAACTTCCCCGTTTTTGTAATACCACATGTACTGGCCGGATAAATCAATCTCCACATAAGTATAACCAATATCATCCGGTGAACTCGGATCCAGATTATTGTACGGCGTCATATAATAAGCCGGATCCCGGCTTGCGGTCCGCTTATTGTTAATATCATCCATCAACAAATTAATCTCTGTATCCACATCGGTTCCCCATCCGTAGGTTCCCGGATTCAGCGTAATCTCATAACCTCTGGAACACCAGAAATCTCTATAGGAGTTCACGGTATCATATTTATTTGCCAACTCGCACAGGTAATTGTAGGCACTTTCCCTGGCAACATAAAGATTGCCGTCGCCATCCTTACGCACCCAGTTCCGAATCTGTTCTGTGCCGATTTTTTCTTCATTTCCATGGAAGTTATAGGTAATCTCGGCCTGACACAATTCGTCAACTTTTTTCAGTTCATCCTGAATTTCCGGGGATTCGAGTGTAATCTCCGGCTCTTCATAGCAGCCGGCTTCTTCCAGATTGATCTCCGTTTCCCCTTTATCCATAGCCTCGGCAATTGCTGTTTTAACCTCTTCTTTTTTCAGCGTATTTCCTTTAACTTCCTCGACCAGATTCAACCCGTTTTCATCAATGGTTAAAGACGCATTGGACGGCGGTGTCATCTCCTGAGTCATACACTGAAGTTCATCTATTTTTTTATTTAATTTTTCTTCATTCCACTTATAGGCCGCTTGGACCTCATAATCTGTCCGATTGAAAAATTTCACAGGCCAGGACCAGCCCATCTCTTTTTCCTTCAGAACATCTACTTCATCAAAGTTATAATTAAAGTCGAAATCTTTTCCTTCCAGGACCTCTGTCGTCCCATCAATAGCAGCAACCGTCATTTCATAATTTTTCATCGACCGCTCCAGTGTTGCCTTGACCTCCTCCGGAGATACATTGGACACTTCCGTACCGTTAATAAAAGTATTTGGATAAAACACCTTACTGAAATAAACTGCCACGCCAACATAACATGCGGCCAGGCAAAGCAAAACACATCCGACAATAATTAATACCAATTTTTTCTTATTCATTTTCTCTGTCTTTCTAAAATTAAATCCAAAACATACCTGAATTTAATATTTCCCTTTTTGAATAGAATTAAAACTATGTTGCATAATAACGTGTATAAACCCTTCTATGGATTTATGAAAACTATCAAACATTTGAAAGGAGTCTACACAATGAGTAAAAATGCTTGTATCCAGTGTTCTATCAAAGAATGCAAACATCACTGCGGCGACGAAAACTACTGTACTTTAAATCAGATCAAAGTTGGTACCCACGAGAGCCATCCAACAAAAATCGAATGCACTGACTGTGAATCTTTCGTTTTCAGAGCATAACATCTGATAAAGGGAATAAGTGGACAGTGAAACTGTCCACTTTTCTCTTTTCTAAGAAAATTCCATAAAATAAGCAGCTTCAAACACTTCGCCAGGCGCAAGACACTGTATCCAGTCTTTCTCGGATATTTCTCCGGAAAATCCTTCCTTGTCACAACGGCCATACCACGGCTCAATACATACAAAAGGCGCCTGTTTTCCCGGCGGCGACCATACACCAAATAATGGTGCGGCAAAGGTTACCGTAACATAAGGACGTTTATCCGGCCGCATCAGATAGACCCGCGTCGTCTGCTTTTCAAAAATCATCGTATCCTTTTTAAAGGTTCCTCTTTCAAACCGATAAAGCCCCCGTTCCAGAGGCAATTCATATTCCTGCGGCTCATAAAGCCCTCTCCGGCTGAGTGAATGGTATTTCGGATTCCCCCGGCCTTCCATATCGAAACCAATATAATAGTCCGTCTGGGCCTGTCCTTTCTTCAGCGGACACCGAAACGCCGGGTGTCCCCCAATTGAAAAGAACATGGTTTCCGAATCCCTGTTCGTCACAACCCACTTCACTTCAAGAATCCGCCCCCTCAACCGGTAACGGATCGCCAGGTGAAAGTCAAAAGGATAACTCTTCTTTGTCACCTCATCCGAGTCCAGAACAAACCAGATCTGGTCATCTGTCTCCGCGCTCTTACTGAACAGCATATCCCGCGCGAAACCATGGCGCGGCATCCGATATTCACGCCCTTTGTACCGATAAGATTGTCCATTCAAAGCTCCGACAACAGGAAACAAAACGGGCGAACGGCGTCCCCAGTAATCCGGATCTCCATTCCATATGTATTCCGTCTTGTCCGCCTTGCTTTTCACCGACATAAGTTCAGCGCCCTGATTGTTTATGTAAACAACTAAATCATCATTCCTGAGAAGATAAAAGCGGGACACCTGTTTTCTCTTAAAAAGTCCCATAATCGCACCCCCGACACATATCTATGTCAACCTCTTCCATTTTAGCATAATAATCTCAAGATAACAATGCGATTTGCCGAATTTTCACGCAAATTCCCTGTACTTTGTTCAGTGCCATTTTTGATAACTTACGGTTATTATTTCAATAAATTATATGTATTTTACAATCATGTCCCACCTGCCTATAATATAAATAAAGGTTATATTATTAACGGGAAAACACCACCGACGGATGGTATGCCGGCCGCATATCGTCTGTCGGAATACCGGCTTCCTTAGTTGCCATTTTGGATATATATACCTAAGCCCTCAATACAAAAAGAAGCATCACTCAGTCTCGTCCTTGCAACAGTGATACTTCTTTTTTTCTGCATTAAAAACATCCGGCAGATCACATGCCGGATGTTTTTGATTACAAATCTTTTTATTCCGGGTTCTTCTGTCTGGATTCTTCAGACTTCCAGTTTCCGCTCCACTCAATGCCCGTATCTGCATAATAGATATAATGGAACTCTTTATGTTCCATCAGATACTCTTTGGTAAAATCAATAAACTGATTCATCGCATGAGTCCTTGGGCGATTTTTAAGGCAGAAAAAGCCGATATCCCAGTTAAACCCTTCTTTAATCTTAACCGCCTTAATGTCCGGCAGCTCGCTTTTTTCCACCAACGGCCGAGGCAAAATGGAAACTCCCAGATTAGAATCAACCATCT
>CATYEA010000163.1 GCA_958405355.1 uncultured Lachnospiraceae bacterium | reverse complement strand
AGTAATTCCTGTCAAAGGCTGGAACCAGTGAGTATAATGGGTAGCGCCTTTTTCAATTGCCCAATCTTTCATCGCATTGGCAACAACTTCAGCTACATGACTATCAAGTTCTCCGCCTACGGAAATTGTCTGTTTTAATTCTTTGTAAATTTTCTTTGGGAGTCTTTCTTTCATGGTTGCGTCATCAAAAACGTCTGAACCAAAAATTTCTGCTACATCAATTTTTTTTGCCATTGATAATTCCTCTCCTCTATATATTATTTGATTATAAGCAACAATTTTATGAAATATAAATTACCCTATTTCATAAAAAAAGGTGCTCTCCACGAATAGAGAACACCTTTGCTCGACTTCGTGTATAGATTAGCACACTCCGGCGAAAAAATAAACATTTTTTTACAAAAAAATGGATTTTTGTTAATTTCTCATAATTCCGCCTCAAAGACCACTCAATTTTTCGTTAAATTCACAGGCTCACCCATATAGTAGAAGTTCTTACAGGACGCTAATCGAACAGGGACAATCTTTCCGATCATGGAAGCATCACCTTCAAAATGAACCACCGTATTATTGCTCAGACGGCCAGTGACCAGATGTTTATCCTGACGGTTGATTTCTTCCACAAGAACCTTCTGAACTGTCCCTTCATGGCGGCTGCATACCCGTGCTGCAATGTTCTGGACCTCTTCCAGAAGCCGGTTGAACCGATCCTTAACTTCAGCTTCCGGCACCTGATTTTCCATAACCGCCGCCGGTGTCCCGGTACGCTTGGAATAAATAAAGGTATAGGCGCTGTCATAACCGACTTTGCGCACCACATCCATCGTTTCAAGGAAATCTTCTTCCGTCTCTCCCGGAAAGCCAACGATAATATCCGTTGTCAATGAAATATCCGGGCAGGCGGCCCGCAATTTATCTACTAATAAGAGATAATCCTCTTTTGTGTATTTTCGATTCATTTTTTTCAAAATCTCCGTACTTCCGGATTGAAGCGGTAAATGAAGATGACGGCAGATTTTAGGTTCTTCGGCCATAACCTGAATCAATTCATCGGATAAATCCTTCGGATGAGACGTCATAAAACGCACTCTGAGCAGGCCGTCAATCCGGCAAATTCGGCGGAGCAATTCGGCAAAGCTGATCGGCTCCTCCAGGTTTTTGCCATAGGAATTGACATTCTGGCCAAGAAGCATGACTTCAACAACACCGTCAGCCACCGCATTTTCGATTTCCCGGATAATATCTTCTGGCTGGCGGCTCCGCTCCCGTCCCCGCACATATGGCACGATACAATAGCTGCAGAAATTATTACAGCCAAACATAATATTGATACCTGTTTTAAAAGAATATTTCCGGTCATTCGGCAGATCTTCCACGATCTGCTCCGTATCCTTCCAGATATCGATGACCATCTGTTTTTCTGTAATCCGACGATAAATAAGTTCAGCAAATTTGAAAATATTATGGGTCCCGAAGATCAGATCCACGTGGCGATAACTTTTTTTCAGTTTTTCCACCACTTCCGGTTCCTGCATCATACAGCCGCAGAGAGCAATGAACATGGACGGATTTTTCTTTTTTATCTGTTTCATCTGGCCGAGGCGTCCATAAACACGCAGATTTGCATTTTCTCTTACCGTACATGTATTGTAGATCACAAAATCCGCATTTTCAGAATCAATCATCTCATAACCGATTTTTTCAAGAATACCTGTAAGCTTTTCCGAATCTCTGGCGTTCATCTGACAGCCAAAAGTAACGACCGAAGCCGTCAATGGCCTTCCGAGTTTCGTCTTCTGCTCTTCCACCCATTGGCGGCACTGTTCCATATAGTAATACTGACGTTCAGCTTCCGTAAGATGTTCTGTCAACATAGTTCCCCCTGTATTTATGGCCGAATCTGGCCATTACCGTAAATAATATATTTTGTCGTTGTCAGTTCCTTCAGTCCCATCGGCCCCCGTGCGTGAAGCTTCTGGGTACTGATGCCGATCTCTGCCCCGAAACCAAATTCAAACCCGTCGGTAAAACGTGTGGAGGCATTGACATAGACGGCCGCCGCATCCACTTCATCGAGAAACCGGCGCGCATGGTCATAATCTTTTGTGATAATAGCCTCCGAATGTTTTGTATTGTATTTATTAATGTGAGCAATGGCTTCATCAAGACTTCCCACAACCTTCGCAGAAAGTATGTAATCCAGATATTCCTGACCCCAGTCTTCTTCTGTGGCCGGTACGATCTGACCATTTAAACGGCAGCAGTTTTCGTCGCCGCGAATTTCCACATTTTTCTTAAAAAGACGCTCGCAAATCGCCGGAAGCACCTGCTCCACAATATCTTTATGAATTAAGAGTGATTCACATGCGTTGCATACGCCGGTGCGCTGAGTTTTTGCATTATCAATAATGTTCACCGCCATTTCGATATCCGCAGAATCATCGACGTAAATATGACAGTTTCCTGTACCTGTTTCAATGACAGGCACTGTACTGTTTTCCACAACGGTACGAATCAATCCGGCACCGCCCCTTGGAATGAGTACATCCAGATATTGATTCATCTGCATCAGTTTCTTTGCCGTTTCCCGGTTCGTATCCTCCACAAGCTGAATCGCATCCGGTGTTACGCCGCAGGAATCCAGTACCCGGCGGATAACGCTCACAATAGCTTTGTTGGAATGAATGGCATCGCTGCCGCCTTTTAAAATAACCGCATTGCTTGTCTTAAAACAGAGACCAAAGGCATCCGCTGTCACGTTTGGACGGGATTCATAGATAATACCGATAACTCCCAGCGGCACCCGTTTTTTACCAATTTCAAGACCATTTGGCCGAATCTTTGCTTCGAGAATTTCTCCAATCGGGTCTTCCAGAGCGATTAAGGATGTCAGACCTTCAGCCATGGAAACAATACGCTGTTCGGTCAATGCGAGACGATCAACAAGAGATTCTGTCATCCCCTTTTCACGGGCAATACGCACATCCTCCCCATTCGCTTTTAAAATTTCATCGCTTCCAGCCACAAGCCCGTCGGCTACCGCCCGGAGACATTCATTTTTTTTCGTTGCATTTAATTTAAGCAGTTCTCTTTCCGCTTGTTTTGCCTGTATTCCCAATGTTTCCAATGTCATTTTCCATCCATCCTTTCCAGTATTTTCGTTTCTGTAACAATATAATCCAGAGGATAATCTGTCCTTTCCCGGGGCACCATCTCCACCATCTGACCATCATAGGCCACACCACAACTGATCAGGAACTGGTTATCCGATTTTACAAAACATCCATTCCTTTGTTCAGAACAACAGGCGGACAGATATCTGTCATAATAACCGCCGCCATAGCCGAGCCGGTAAAATTCTCCGTCAAAAGCCAGACCAGGAACAATGATGATTCCTTTGGCGTATTCTGGCTGATTCCAATCGATCGGCGGACATTCCGGCCCCGGCTCCCGGATACCCATGTATCCTTCAATAAGCCGGTCTATAGAATCTATCCGGTAAAATTCCATCCGTTCCTTCCCAAGCACCTTCGGCAAGGCCAATATCTTACCGTCAGAAAGCACCTGCTGATTAAATTCCCATGTATCCACTTCACTTCGGAAGCTGGCATAGGAATATACGACCGGAGCCTGACGGTAAATATCATGCCCACAAAGCCGTTCAAACACAAGTTGACTGTGCCTTTGGATTTCCTCCGGGGCCAATTTGTTCCGTCGCTGGCTCATTTCTTTTCGCAGAGTTCTCTTCTCCGATGTTTTTATCTCAGTTTCCATATTTCTCCTGGTGCTTCTTCTTCAGATCAACAATCGATCCGTCTGGCTTCTGAATTTTGATCGTATCCAACTGGCCTTTAAGATTGTTCCGTACTGATGCAAGAAAGGCGCCTCTCAATTCGGCCTGTTCCTTTTTTTCCTCCGGTGTCAGCCCCTCCGGAGTTTTGGATTTTTTATAAAGTTCATTAATCCGTTCAATATCCTTATCCGTAATCAATGCCGTTCCTCCTCAATATAACGTTTCAAATCAAAATCTTCATTTTTATGGGCTAAAAACAGGGTGCCTATAGGTTCTCCATATACGATTGCATGGATATTATGAAAATCTTTTCCATTGGCGATGATCATATCACATCCTGCGTCTGTAGCTATTCGGGCTGCATCAATTTTTGTAACCATACCGCCTGTTCCGAAATCACTTCCTGCTCCCTTAGCCATATTGTACAGGTTTTTATCAATTTTTGGAACACATTCAATAAATTTTGCTTCCGCATTTTTGTTCGGGTCATCCGTATATAAACCGTCAATATCCGACATCAGGATGAGCAGATCCGCACCGATCAATGCAGCTACCACCGCTGACAACGTATCGTTATCACCAAACTCAATCTCATCGGTGGATACGGTATCATTTTCATTTACAATAGGGATAACTCCCATTGCAAGTAACTGATCAAAGGTATTTCTTGCATTGAAAACGCTCTTTTCACGAATAATCGTATGCTTTGTCATCAGAATCTGAGAACTGATCTGATGATATTCATTAAATAAACGCTGATACAGACCGATCAAAGCGCCCTGACCAACGGAAGCACAAGCCTGCTTCATGGGTAAAGTGGAGGGGCGTTCATTTAATCCGAGCACTTTTCTTCCGGCACCGATAGCTCCGGAGGAAACGAGAACAACTTCCTTTCCCTGATTCCGCAAGTCACATAAAATGCGTACAAGCTGTTCCAGCTTAAATAAATCTGTTAATCCGGTTTCCTCATGGACAAGGGACGATGAACCGACCTTGACCACAATTCGTTTTTTTTGCTTCAAAGAAGCTCTGTCACACATGATGATTCCTCCACTTATCTTTTTCTTCTGTCTTTTTTTCTGTCTTTCCATCCGGGCAATAGACTTTTCTTATGGCCTCAGCGATCCGAAGCCCGTCCATCGCCGCCGATGTAATCCCA
>CATYEA010000162.1 GCA_958405355.1 uncultured Lachnospiraceae bacterium | reverse complement strand
TATCCGGAAAAGTCAGCCGGAGGTTTTCTTCCAGCATTGCTCCGTCGACCTTTTGTTTCCATATGCCGAAATCGATACCTTCCGTTTCTGACAAATATTTTGTCAGCCGTTCATCCGTATAATAAGAATTTCCATAGAACTCCATTTTCCAGATGTGGGAAGACAAAAAACAAAGCATTCCGACACAGCCGGCCAGACCAATCCACAGTCCTTTTCTGTACTTTAAAAAATTCACAAAAAAAGCCAGGCCGCAGCGTCTTTCAATCCGTACCCTGACTTTCGTCTTCCTCACAAAAGGCCGTATCTTCCAAAAATCATCCAGATACATGCAGCATCTGCATACCCCTTCATTCAAGGACATATCCCAACACTCAATGCCCTGATAACGGCACAGGTTAAAAAGGCGTTCCATATCGCCGCCCTTCAGCCGGCATGTCAGATAACTGCGCAGCCATCGGAATATCCATTCCATTCACAGCACCGACCTTTCATCCACCTTGATAGGTTATCGAAACAATATGCCCCCGGATACAGATTTCATCTTCATTAAAATAATCAATATCCAAATGGTCCCCCTGTATGACCATTCGCTGTCCTTTTAAAAGGAGTACCATCTCTTTTGGACTGTAATGGAGAATTTTTTTATAGTTCTGAATTTTTAATTCTTTCTGTCCGAGCGCGTATAAAACTGAAATATCCGCACTCAGCTCTTCAGGTATGACCTGATGACCTTTAAGCCAATCCGCAAGCAAGGTAACTCTCCGTTTTTTCTACATTCTATGCGTCACCGTGGATTTTATGCCGCACAACGTGAAAAAAGCTATAACTCACGTTATAGCTTTTTATATCCAGGTATCCGAAGATTATTTATATTTGCGCTTTCTAGCAGCTTCTGACTTTTTCTTACGTCTAACACTTGGTTTTTCGTAATGCTCTCTCTTACGAATTTCCTGCTGAATACCAGCCTTTGCACAGTTTCTTTTGAATCTGCGTAAAGCACTGTCCAATGTTTCGTTTTCTTTAACGATTACGTTTGACATAGCTCACACCTTACCTCCCTCCAGTTGCGTATTGTGCCTATACAACTGTGGGTATATTTTCACATAGCACTACTAGTAGTATAGCATATATTCCAAATTCGTCAACCTAAAATTTAAAAATTTACCACATATGTACCGCCGGAAAATTCTCCGGTCAGGCCGGTCCCTTCTAAAAGTCCCGGAATGATTTCGTCACAGGCCGCATCCATACGCTCAAGTACCGTTTCATCCGCTACATCAGAAAAATTGGCCTTATTGCTTCGAACTTCTGCCGCCGGAAGGACGAAAATATCATCTTCTGTATAGGTAATACATGTTGGGGTCAGACGAATTCCTGAAATTTTGGCTTTTTTATTGCCTTCTTTATCGATGACCACATCCAGAATAGCTCCGATATCATTATCAATGCCCGAGCTTCCATAGGTTTCACTGCCAAGGAAAGTTCCTAGAGAATAAATGGCCACGCCTTTTTTTGTTGTGCCATCGGAATCTGTTAAATCACGGATTTCCATCGGCTGCAATGCGTAAGGTGCCGTGCCGACGACAATATCTGCTCCGGCCTTAAACAAAGCATCAAAAAGGGCTTTCTGGCTGTCATCCGGTTCCGTATTGTAAACTTCACCGGCATAAACCATGGCAACAACGAATTCGGCACCATCCCGTCGGGCCGCCCGAATGTCATTGCACATCTGCTCGATCTTACTCTCATCGTAATTGTCCAGCGTATTAATGGCATAAGCATCATCGTCGCCCAATTCCATATTCAAATCATTGGTATAAGCCACATAGCCGATTTTAAGGCTGCTTACAGACACCATAGTATACCGTTTGTCATTGGAAGATTTCTGTGTGCCGACAGATTTCATTCCCGCCTCATCCAGATAAGACAAAGTAGACTTTACTCCATCGATACCAAAATCACCGGTATGCTCGTTGGCTGTCTGAAGAATGGAAATACCGGCAGATTTCATATTGGCCGCAGCGATTTCCGGTGCATTATACAGAAATCCCGCCGTACCGTACTGGTCAAAAACATCCTCATAGTCTTCATCCGGTCCTGCCATAACAGCTTCAAAATCTCCTGCCGCAAAATTGGAAGCTTTCAAATAACGGGTAATATACTTAAAACTGTTTGTAAAATCAAAGCTTTCCGTAGTAGAATCATAATACCGATCAAGCTGGTCACCCTCAAAGGTAATATCTCCCACAAAGGACAGCCGGATTTCCTGCCGGCTGACCGAGGTCACATAGGAACCGATCTGATTTTCAAGAGAAAGGCTGTCCATAGTGACCTTATCATTTGATGTCAGTTTGCTGTTTCCCGAACTGATCTCGTTCGCATACTTTCCGACCGCCTCACCGGCATAGAAATCTGAAAGGATATAAAGGCCAACAAAGAAAACAGCACATACAACCACATAAAGAAGTCGTCTTACATCTTTCATATCTTTTCTCCGATTTAGTGAATCTGGGATTCAAGGACGTTCTTCGCATCCTCCAGTGCAGCATCAATACCTGCCGGATTCTTTCCTCCGGCCTGGGCCATATTCGGACGTCCGCCGCCGCCGCCGCCAACATGTTTTGCAATGGCTTTGATCATATTTCCGGCATGGGCACCTTTAGCCATAGCGCCGTCGGTAGCCATAGTGATCAAATTAACTTTTCCATCTACAGCAGAAGCCAGTGCGATCACACCATCTCCCAGTTTTGCCTTCAACTGATCACCCAGGTTACGCAGGCCATTCATGTCCACGTTGTCCAGTTTCACAGCCAGAAGCTTCACTCCGGCAACCTCAACAACCTTATCCATCACATCACCCATGGCATCTTTAGCCATCTGGTTCTTCAATTTATCATTTTCACGATGTAATTCTTTAATTTCATCCTGAAGAGCCTCAATACGTTTTACAAGCTGGGATGGCTCGCATTTTGCAGCAGAAACAGCCGCATTCAGCTCTTCTTCCACTTTATTGTAATATTCGATGACACCCTGACCGGTCAATGCTTCGATACGGCGTACTCCGGCAGCAACACCCGTTTCAGATACAATCTTGAAAAGGGCAATATTGGCCGTATTGGCAACATGAGTACCACCGCACAGCTACTTGGAAAACTCTCCCATGGAAACAACACGGACATTATCACCATATTTTTCGCCGAACAGCGCCATAGCGCCTGTCTTCTTGGCATCTTCAATATTCATAACCTTTGTGAGTACAGGAAGGCCTGCACTGATTTCTTCGTTAACAATATCTTCTACCCGTTTGATTTCTTCCGGCGTCATAGCAGAGAAATGGGTAAAGTCAAAACGAAGATGTTTGTCATTATTGCTGGAACCGGCCTGCTCTACATGATTGCCAAGGACAATTTTAAGAGCTTTCTGAAGCAGATGGGTCGCACTGTGGTTTTTACGGGTCGCATTCCGTTTTGCCTCATTTACAGCTAAAGTCACCTTGTCGCCAACTTTGAACATTCCGGCAGTAACCACACCTACATGGCCGATTTTTCCGCCCTGCAGTTTGATCGTATCTTTGACTTCAAAGACGCTGTCACCAATGGAAATGATACCGTTATCACCTTCCTGACCACCGCTTGTTGCATAGAATGGTGTCTGTTCAGTGAAGATCGTACCCTTCTGTCCATCTACTAAAGCTTCAACCACTTCATTTTCTGTAGTCAGTACAGTAATTGGTGATTCGCAGCTCAGATAATCGTAACCAACAAATTCGGAAGTGATTGCTGCATCGATGGACTGATATACGGTCACATCCGCACCCATGTAGTTTGTTGTCTTACGGGCTTTACGGGCTTTTTCCTTCTGCTCAGTCATGGCGGCCTGGAAACCGTCTTCATCGATAGTAATACCGTCTTCTTCCAGAATTTCTTCCGTCAGATCCATTGGGAATCCGTAAGTATCGTATAATTTAAATGCATCATCGCCGGAAAGAACCTTTTCACCTTTAGCGATAAGAGCCTCTTTCATTTCAGCCAATATATTCAGGCCCTGGTCGATGGTCTTGTTAAATTTTTCTTCTTCTTCGGTAATTACCCGGGTAATAAATTCCTGACGTTCTTCCAATTCCGGATAACCGTCTTTGGACACTTCAATCACCTTGCGGCTCAAGCCGGAAAGGAAATTACCCTCGATGCCAAGAAGTCGTCCATGTCTGGCTGCACGGCGAAGCAGACGTCGAAGGACATAGCCCCGTCCTTCATTGGACGGCATAATACCATCGGAAACCATGAAGGTTACGGAACGAATATGGTCAGTAATCAGACGAATGGAAACATCCTTGTCCGCATTTTCTTTATAAGTACAGTTGGCCAGACGGCATACTTCTTCTCGAAGAGCCTTTAATGTATCCACATCAAAAATAGAATCCACATCCTGAACAACAGAAGCCAGACGCTCCAGTCCCATACCTGTATCAATATTCTTATATTCCAGTGTGGAATAATTTCCGTGTCCATCATTATTAAACTGGGTAAATACGTTGTTCCAGATTTCCATATAACGGTCGCAGTCGCAGCCTACCGTACATCCCGGTTTGCCGCAGCCATATTTTTCACCGCGGTCATAATAAATTTCGGAACATGGTCCACAAGGACCTGCACCATGCTCCCAGAAGTTATCTTCCTTGCCGAAACGGAAAATACGTTCCGGTGCGATACCGATTTCTTTATTCCAGATATCAAAGGCTTCATCGTCATCCAGATAAACGGACGGATAAAGACGGTCTTCTTCCAGACCTACAACCTGTGTTAAAAATTCCCAGGACCATGCAATAGCTTCATGCTTAAAATAATCACCAAAGGAGAAGTTTCCGAGCATTTCAAAAAATGTTCCGTGACGGTCTGTCTTACCAACATTTTCAATATCGCCGGTACGGATACATTTCTGGCATGTTGTTACTCTTC
>CATYEA010000161.1 GCA_958405355.1 uncultured Lachnospiraceae bacterium | reverse complement strand
TGTGGCTGTGATGCAGCGCAGAAAAACAAAAAGCCATGTGAAATAATCTTTATAAAAACATAATATTAGACAAAACTTAAAGTGCCCCCGGGACCAGAATTCGTGAAAGATTTTGGCCCTGGGGGTCTTTTCATGTCGATGAATGATGGTTGAAATATAATCCAATGTGATAATTTAATATGGCTTTACACCTAAAAATCTTTTCATTATAATGGAAATAGATTATATTGAAAAGGCGGTGATTGAAAGTGAGTGATATATATATGCCAACAGATAAGCAGTATGATGGTCAATTGATTGAAGAGTATTCCAGATTAAAACGAATTAAAGAAGCAGCATTAAAAGAGGATGCAATTGAAACAGTAAAACTAATTGATATTGAGATAGGATATATTAAACTCAAGTTACAGCCTCTGGAACTTCCGGAAGACAAATAGATAACTATAATAGAATATACAAAAGATAAGTCGGCGGAACTGATTTTAAATGAATTAGTTTCGCTTTTGTATTATTGAGAAATTTTATCAGAGGATGAAATTACCAGAAAATGTTCAAAAAATCAAAAAAACCCTTTATTTCCGCGAAAAAATCCATTTTAATTTCGTGCATACGTTTGACCAACCGAGAAAAAGAAATTGACATCCATGAAAGTGGTATGCTATATCTATTTTGAGAGTAGTTATGTCTAACCGGCAAATCGGCTATATGCTTATGTGCTGTGCTGCCGATTTTTTTGATGCCATGGTTAGCAGTTGCTAATCAAATGACAGAAGGAGAGAGGAAATGTTTATGAGAACGGTAAAGAAAAAACATCCGATTCTGGCTGGATTCCTGGCATTTGCACTTGTCCTCCTCATGGGGACGGGACTTCCGGCCGTTCCGGCTTATGCTGCTGGCGGCACGGTATATACGTGTACAATTACACCATGTTACCGGCATCCGGTGACAGGAGTCATTGAGGATTCAGGCGGAGAAGCATCCTACGCCACTGGTCAGGGAATGGTCGAAGGTGCGGTTTATGGCACCGGTATTCTGGAAGTGACAGATACGGGTGAATACTATCTGACCATTCGTATGAGCTTGATGGATTATACATCCGGTCACAGCTTCTGGGTTCAGAATGTGGGTGATACAGATTGGATGACACCGGCCATTGGCGCCACAGGAAATGGTACTGATGGTACTGGAACGACAACAGATATATGTATTCAGGTGCCAAGTGAGAATTGTGTTGTCCGGGGAGCGATGTATGTAGAGCCGATGCAGCGGGATGTCGTTTTCTATTTTTATCCAAGCAATTATGTGGAAGGAAATAATACGGATATGAATTCTACTATGATTTCTGCTGATACAGGAAGTCAGAGCAGTAACGATAATACCAGCGGGTCATCCGGAAGCAGTAATGTATCCGGAAGCAGTTCTCTGACGGCAGGAAATACTTCGCTTCAGAGCAGCACTTCAGAGACAAAAGCAGAAGGAACAGCAGAGGGCACAGAGAAGGAAACCGAACGGGAAACAGCGGCAGCTTTGCAAAGCGGTATTACGAGTCCGGCCACTTCAGATATGACAAAGGATGCGGATACGACCACATTAAACAAGGCTCAGGGATTAAGTTTATCTACAGCGGAGGATACGGAGACAGAAACCTCAGCCGGGTCAGGAACATCTATGGGACAGCAGATTGCAGTTCTGGTCATTTCCATAACGATAGCCGGATTAATTCTTCTTTTTGTCGGGGCGGGAATTGTATACTTTTTCCGTAAAAACTGGTATCGCTGGGGCGGTGGTGAAGATGACGATGAATAAAAAATTTAGAGTCCTGGCAGCAGCCGGAGCGCTTTGTATGTGCGTATCCCTTCTTGGAGGCTGTGTGAACCAGAAAGAAGAAAATACGACTGAGACTTCCAATGTACAGGCATCGGAGGGTGGCGCTGCGGAGAATGTGGAAACCTTATTGGAGATTGATGATCCGGAGGAAAAGGCCGCGGTGGAAGCCGCAAAGAAAAAAGTGCTTTCCACGGGAAGTGAACCGAGGATTATCGCCACATCACCGGCGACGGCAGATATTTGCGATAAGTTAAATCTGGATTTAGTGGGTGTGTGTTCAAGCTCCATTTCCAGCATTCCGGAACGATATGCAGATGCAGCAACTGTAGGAGGGGCCATGAGTCCGGATATGGAGATTGTGGCATCCCTGGACCCGGATTGGATTTTGAGTCCGGCATCGCTGCAGTCAGATCTGCAGCCGAAATATGAAGCCATTGGCACGGACTGGGCCTTCTTAAATCTCCGGAGTGTTCCGGGCATGTATCGTTCCATTCAGGAGTTGGGTGAGATTTTCGGAAGAGAAGAGGAAGCACAGGCCCTGGTGGATGAATTTACCGATTTTTATAATGAGTATAAAGAAAAGAATGCCGGAAAGGAAAGTTCGAAGGTCATGGTATTGATGGGACTTCCTGGTTCTTACATAATCGCCACTGAAAATTCCTATGTGGGGAGTCTGGTGGAGCTGGCCGGCGGTGAAAATGTCTATGCCGGAACGGACCAGGAATTTTTGACGGTCAATACGGAGGACATGAAAACGAAGGAACCGGACATTATTTTATGTGCGGCTCATGCTTTACCGGACCAGGTTGTTGAAATGTTCAAAGAAGATTTTGAGACAAATGATATCTGGCAGCATTTCGAGGCGGTCCAAAATGGTCAGGTCTATTATCTGACCTACGAATTGTTTGGAATGAGCGCCACCTTCCGGTATCCGGAAGCATTGGAGGAGCTTCAGCCGATTCTTTATCCGGAAAGTTCGGAGGATGCGGCAAAGGCGAAGGAAAATAGCGAAAATGCTCAAAAGAAAGCCGAAGATTCCAATGCGACGGAAAAATATGAAAGTCAGAACAATAACTAGGGAGGAGAGAAAAAATGAATCATAAAGAGAATACAGAACTCTCCCAAAACATATCTGAGGAATTTTCTCAGGACATGTCAAGAAAAAAGAAAAAGCAGGCCAGGGCCGCCTTATCCTTTATAGTGATGGCGGTACTGCTGGTTGGCCTGTTTTTTGCAGCCGTGAACATAGGCAGCCTGAAAGTCAGCTTTTCGGAGCTTTTACGGGGACTGTTTGTGGAACGGATTGATAATGTGGCGACTATCTGGGATTTACGCTTCCCAAGAATCATCATCTCTATGCTGGCTGGAGCAGCCATTGCCGTATCCGGCGTGCTGTTCCAGGCAGTACTGAAAAATCCTCTGGCAGACCCGGGAATTATTGGTATTTCCAGTGGGGCCAGTTTTGTGGCGGTGCTTATTACAGCCTTTGCACCGACGTTATTCTTCTTTACACCTTTATTTGCCTTTCTGGGCGGCGTACTGGCCTTCTTTCTGGTATACAGCCTGTCCTGGAAAGGAGGATTGAGTCCGCTGCGGATTATTCTTGTCGGTGTGGCAGTCAATGCCATGTTTACCGGTTTGTCCAGCGCTTTAAACTCCATGAGCGGCGGCAACATGTCCGGTGTAGCATCTATTGTCAACGGCAACATTACAATGAAAACATGGGATGATGTGCAGACATTAGTGCCTTACGTAGTTGTAGGTCTGGTATTGGCGTTGGTTTTTTGCGGTACATGTAATCTTTTGTCTTTGGAAGATAAGACTGCACGAAGCCTTGGCGTTAATGTAAATACAATGCGGATTGTGATCTCGCTGATTGCAGTATTGCTGGCCAGTATTTCGACGGCCGTAGCCGGGGCCATCAGTTTCCTGGGACTGATCGTACCTCATATTGGCAGAATCCTGGTGGGGAGCGACCACCGGGCTTTAATTCCTTTTTCCATGTTGTTCGGCGCATTTACATTTTTGTTGGCGGATACCATTGGAAGAACCATCGCAGCACCTTATGAAGTGTCTGCTTCCATTATTATGAGTGTGGTTGGTGGACCGTTCTTTATCATTCTGCTGAGGAGGTCGAAGAAATATGCAAATTAATGAAAAAGCAAAACCTGCCATGGAAGTGCGGGGACTCTCCTTTGCTTATGGGAAAAATAAGGTTTTAAAAGATGTCTCTCTGAAAATTGAGGAGGGAAAGATTACGACCATCATGGGTGCCAATGGCTGCGGAAAGTCCACATTATTTTCCCTGATGACAAAGAACCTGTATGCCAGAAAGGGAAAGATTTTTCTGAGAGGGAAAAATATTCAAAATCTCAACTTGAAGGAATTTGCCAAACAGGTGTCCATTGTCCAACAGTACAATACGTCCAGTGATGATATTACGGTGGAACGGCTGGTAGCTTTCGGTCGAACGCCTCACCGGAAACCAATGCAGGGAAAAAGCGAAGAGGACGAGCGGCTGGTGGAATGGGCCATGGAAGTGACGGGAATTCTGGAATACCGGGACCGGGAAGTAAGCCGACTCTCAGGAGGACAACGGCAGCGTGTATGGATTGCCATGGCATTGGCCCAGAATACAAAAATTTTGTTTTTGGATGAACCGACGACCTATCTGGATATCCGGTATCAGATTGAGATTCTGGAACTGGTGCGAAAGCTGAATAAGGAATTTGGGATTACCATTGTTATGGTACTCCACGATATCAATCAGGCCATTTATTTTTCACACCAGGTAATTGGACTGAAAGATGGACTTGTAGAGTTCCAGGGAAGTCCTGAGGAAGTCATTGACCGTCAGAGTATTCATTCGCTCTATGGTATCGAACTGGATGTAACTCAGATTGACGGAAAGAAGTTTGTGCTGACAGTTTAAAAGACTGCCGACTAAGAAAGGAAAGATGATAAGATGAAGAATCCATTTCGGATTTTATGGCTTGTTGCCGGATTACTATGTTTGGCGCTCGGAACGATAGGGGTTGTACTTCCTATTTTGCCGACGGTTCCCTTTTATATGGCGACAGTCTTCTGTTTCGCAAAGAGCTCTCAGAAGCTTCATGACTGGTTTATAGGTACCAGCCTGTATAAAAAACATCTGGAAAGCTTTGTAAACCAGAAAGCGATGACGAT
>CATYEA010000160.1 GCA_958405355.1 uncultured Lachnospiraceae bacterium | reverse complement strand
ATTACCGGCCAGCGTACTCTTCTGTACAACGGAACGGACATCATCTTCTGTGATTCCTTCTTCGGTCATAATTTCCTCACCGATATTGGTCTTGAAATTTTCTACATATTCTTCAACTGCTGTATTGTCTTCATCGCTCAGGGATACGCCATAATCCTCGGCCTGACTGCTCAGGAGAATCATCTGCACGAGCTGATTTGTAATGACATCCTTCATTGAATCGCCAAAAGTCACACCATCTTCAATTTCCATATCCCATATGGATGAACCGTAATAAGCTTCATACTGACTCTTCATCACGTAAGCATATAATCTGGCTTCTCCCATGGTAACACTTCCCTGTTCCATGGTCAGCGCTGCATCTTCTGCCTTTGTACTGCCGCTCGTTCCCTGGCTTCCGCAGCCAGACAAAAGTGCTGCGGACATTGCACCCACAATAATCGCAGAAACAATACGTTTCATAAATGTTTTCATATAATCGAACTCCTTCTGATCTATGTTATTCGTAACTCTGTCCATTATAGATTATTTCACATTTTCAAGCAATCCCTTTATATCTTTTATCACATTTTTTTCACATTTTAAGATGTCCTGCTGCTCTTCTTTCCGCATCTTCAACAGGAAATATGGATTCTCTCCCGGTTTAAACCGCAGACGCCGTCCATACTGCTCAATCAATGCCGGAATTCGGTCCACACAGACATTGGCCTGATTATACATAAAGATCTTCGTCTCGTCACCGCGACAGGAAAGCTGAGTAATACATGCCTCATGGGCCTGGGCCTTTAAAAGGGCAATATCCATCAGATTCTGAGCCGACTTCGGCAGATCACCGAACCGGTCATTCAGCTCATCCACCATTTCATCGTATTCTTCTTCATTGGATATGCTGGCAATCCGCTTATATATCTCCAGTTTCTGGACTTCATTTTTGATATAAGACGCCGGAATATAGGCATCCACATTCAAATCCAATACGGTCTCAAAGTCATTGTCAGATACCTGTTCACCTTTGAGTTTTAACACAGCTTCATTCAGCATCTTACAATATAAATCGTAACCGACCGATTCCATATGACCGCTCTGCTGCTGGCCGAGAAGATTGCCCGCCCCACGGATCTCCAAATCCCGCATGGCAATTTTAAATCCGGAACCAAACTCGGTAAACTCCCGGATAGCCGCCAAACGTTTTTCTGCCACCTCTCTGAGAACCACATTCCTCCGGTAGAGCAAAAAGGCATAAGCCGTCCGGTTGGAGCGCCCAACCCGTCCCCGGAGCTGGTAAAGCTGAGATAATCCCAAACGGTCCGCATCATGGATGATCATTGTGTTGACATTGGAAATATCCAGACCCGTTTCAATAATGGTCGTGGATACCAGAACATCAATTTCGCCATTGATAAAACGATACATGACCTTTTCAAGCTCCCGCTCACTCATCTGTCCGTGGGCAAAGGCCACTTCCGCTTCCGGCGCCAGCTTTTGAATTGCCGCCGCCATCTCCACAATGCCGTTGACCCGGTTAAATACATAATAGACCTGACCGCCCCGGCCAATCTCCCGGGCAATAGCCTCCCGGACCATTTCTTCATTATATTCCATGACATAGGTCTGAACCGGCATACGGTCCATCGGCGGTTCGCTCAATGTACTCATATCCCGGATACCGATCAGGCTCATATGAAGGGTTCTGGGAATCGGTGTCGCCGACAATGTCAGTACATCCACATTTTCCCGAAGCTTCTTTATCTTTTCCTTGTGAGCGACGCCAAACCGCTGTTCCTCATCCACAATTAAAAGTCCCAGATTTTTAAATTCAATATCTTTTGATAAAATACGATGGGTCCCGATTAAAATATCCACCATGCCTTTTTTCAGTTCCCTGACAGTCTCTGCCTGTTCAGTCTTTGTCCGGAACCGGGACATTGTTCGAATGACCACCGGATAATCCGCCATCCGCTGCACAAAGGTATTATAATGCTGCTGGGCCAGAATAGTCGTCGGCACTAAAATAGCCACCTGCTTACCGTCCTGAACCGCTTTAAAGGCCGCCCGGATAGCCACCTCTGTTTTACCGTAACCCACATCGCCACAGATCAATCGGTCCATGATCCGTTTGCTCTCCATATCCCGCTTCGTTGCTTCAATGGCTGCAAGCTGGTCGTCCGTTTCTTCATATGGAAAAGCTTCCTCAAATTCCCGCTGCCAGATCGTATCCGCGCCATAGGCAAAGCCTTCCTGAGACTGACGGGCCGCATAGAGCTTTAACAGATCCTCCGCCAGATCCTTGACCGCTCCCCGGACTTTGGTTTTTGTCCGGTGCCATTCCTGTCCGCCCAGTTTATTGAGCTTCGGCCGTTTTGCATCGGCTCCGGCATATTTCTGAATCATATCGAGCTGGGTCGCCAGAATGTACAGATTATCTCCGCCGGAATATTCGATTTTAATATAATCTTTCTCAACCTTATCGACTTCGATTTTTTCAATTCCTTTATAGACACCAAGACCATGATTTTCATGAACCACATAATCGCCGATGTTCAAATCCATAAAGCTGTTCAGCTTCTGTCCGCTGTACTCCGGCTTCTTCTTCCGCCGCTTCTTTATCTCCCCGAAAATATCACTCTCCGAGAGGATGACAAATTTTATGAAGGGATATTCCACACCACTGTGCAGATTTCCATAACAAACAACGATCTGTCCCGGCTCCACTGTCCGATCCATCGTTTCTGTCACCGCCGCCGGAAGCTCATAATCCTGAAGGTCTTTGGTCAGATGCTCTGCCCTGGTCCGCGAATTCGCCACAAGAATCATCCGGTATTTACTCCGCTTCCACCGTTTCAGATCCTTGACCAGCAATTCAAAGTTCCGGTGATAGGACTGTATGGACTGAACCTCAATATGATATTTATACATCGGTACAAGCTGACTGAATTTCTGGTCCAGGGTACTCAATGACAGACTCCGATGTTTCCCCAGCCGATGGAACAATTCCTTTTCTGAATAGAGAATATCCATCTGGCCCGGAACAATGTATCCCTTTTCCAGGCGTCCTTTCATACTCTCCTCAAACTCTCTGGCAACACCTTCTGCTTTTTCCTGGAGTCTTGCCGGTTCATCCAGAAATACCAGAGTTTCTTCCTTTGGAAAATAATCCAGAAAGGATACGGTCTCTTCGTAAAAATAACGGATCAGACTGTCCATATTGGCCCCGGCAAAGGATACGTCAAAAGCCTCTTTTACCTCTTCATAAAGATGTTTTAAATGGCTGGCCTCCTCCGGCTTTCCTTCCTTCTTAAAAAGGCGGATTCCCTTATCCACATCCCTCTTCAGCCGGTCCAGCCCCTTCTGGATACGTGCCTCCGTAAAGACCATCTCCGCCGCCGGATAAACAGAAATCTGCTCATGCCGTTCAATAGAACGCTGACTGTCCACATCAAAGCTTCGAATCGTATCGATTTCATCGTCCCAAAACTCAATTCGGTAAGGGCAGTCATCCGCCAGATTGTAGATATCCAAAATGCCGCCCCGGACCGAAAATTGTCCCGGCCCTTCCACCTGTACTGTCCGTTCAAACCCCATATGGACCAATCGTTTCACCAAATCCTTCGGGTCATAAACGCCGCCCTCTCTCAAACGGATGATCTGCTGAGCCAGCTTTTCCGGCGGCAGGAGACTGTCCATCAATCCATCAATGGTCGTTACCACCGTCACTGGTTCATGCTCAAGCAATTTCTGGATGACTGTCAATCGCTTCTGAACCAGGGCCTGACCATGTACATCTGCACTATAGAAAATAACATCTC
Source organism: uncultured Lachnospiraceae bacterium (assembly GCA_958405355.1). GTDB lineage: Bacteria > Bacillota > Clostridia > Lachnospirales > Lachnospiraceae > Frisingicoccus. The sequence goes on along the minus strand of CATYEA010000160.1, from coordinate 1,260 downwards.
TGGCCGGATAGTCAAGCACATTCCGGTCAAAAAATCGGTAATCTTCGTAGATATCCTTCACCCGCTTTTCGCTGTGAGTCACGATCAGCTTAAACGGATACTCTTCTGAAAAACTGGCCATCCAGTGAGTTTTCTGCGCATCCACGCATCCCTCCACATAGACCGGCCCTTTATGATCTGCCAGATTCTTTCGGATATTTTCATATTCACTTAACTGGAGTAATGGCTCTCTGAATAATTTCATCGCGCATCCCTCTTCTTCGCATTATACCGATTCATAGCCGCCTCGATATCATCCATAAGCATCAGCTTTACCGCCCCGATCACGCCGTCTGCGGCTTCTTCAAGAGCTTCCTGCTCCGCCTTCGAGTATTTGGATAAAACATAGTCCGCCAAATCCCATCCCTCCGGTTTATTTCCAATACCGACTTTGATCCGCGGAAACTCCTGCGTTCCGAGATGGGCAATAATATTCTTAATTCCATTATGTCCTCCGGCGCTGCCTTTTTTTCGTATACGAAGCTGCCCCACATCCAGACTGATATCGTCATATATAATAATGATATTTTCCGGCTCGATTTTATAGAAGTCAGCAATTTCACGAACGCTCTCGCCGCTCAGATTCATATAGGTCTGCGGTTTTGCAAGAATGACCCGCATACCGTCTATGATTCCCCGGCCGACGAATGCCTTATGCTTTTTTGTCGTCACATCAATATCATATTTTTCCCCAATGGCATCAATCATCGTAAAACCAATATTATGCCGGGTTCCTTCATAGGTTTTGGAAGGATTTCCCAGACCTGCGATCAAATACATAACTTCCCCTCCTTACACGCTTTTAAAAGGATACACACCGATCAAAGGTTTTGTCAAGTTCTCCGGTGGTTTTTCACCCACAAAAATAAGGGAGAAAATCCTTTTGGATTTTCTCCCTTTTCAATTAAACCCCATATTCTAACTCTTAGAGTGCCGCTTCTTCTTCGCTTTCCAAAGCTGCTATTTCGTATTTCTCCAAAATAATGCTCTGGATGCGTTCCCGTGTCTCAGAATTAATCGGATGAGCAATATCCCGATATTCACCATCGGCTGCCTTACGGCTTGGCATAGCAATAAACAGTCCTTTTTCTCCTTCAATGACTTTAATGTCGTGAACAACAAACTCATTATCCAGAGTTATCGAAACAACGGCTTTCATCTTTCCTTCTTTTGTAACTTTGCGTACTCTTACGTCTGTAATCTGCATGTTAAAATCCTCCC
>CATYEA010000159.1 GCA_958405355.1 uncultured Lachnospiraceae bacterium | reverse complement strand
GGCAAAGACAGCGCCGTACAGGGCCGGAGTGAAGATTGCAGCGTCCTCCTGGGCCAAAGCCTGAGCTTTTTTGCTGTACTCATATTTTTCTTCCATATCCGTTGTGGCTTTGCAATCATTCAGAAGTGAATTGAGTTCTTCATTCACATACCCAATGTCATTATTTTTATAATAGGTATCCATGTAATAGGCCGGTGTCGGTATATAGGCCGAAGCCGCCGAATTGAGCGCCATATCAAAATCGCCGTTCTGAATCAATTCATTCATGGCCGACCATTCCAAAACTTCCACAGAGGTATCAATTCCAATATTCGCATAATACCCCTGAGTTGCCTGAACGATCAACTGACATCCCGGGCGTTTAGTAAAGGTAATCAATTTCAGCGTCAGTTTTTCTCCATCCTTGTCCAGATAACCATCATTATCACTGTCTGTGTATCCAGCCTCTTCAAGAAGGCTGAGAGCCTGATCCGGGTCATAATCATAGGTATCTACTTCCAGATTGGCCCACGGCATATCATCCATCAACATTCCCTTCGGCACACCGCCGACACCAAGCAATACGTCACTGACAATTTCTTCCTTATTAATCGCATAAATCAATGCTTGACGCACCCGCTCATCCTGGAAAGTATCTTTCTTCAGGTTATATTCATAAAAATAGGTTCTTGCCGTATTAAATTTGGAAACCTGAACATTTTCCGAATTGGCAAGGGTCTCCAAATCGCTGAAAGGCACATCCGACGCAATATCGATTTCTCCGTTCTGTACAGCAAGGCTCCGGGCACTGGCATCGTTAATGCTGCGCACAACCCTCCGGGTAACATTGGTTTCCACCGGCTGCCAATAATCTTCAAAGACAACACATTCGAAAGTTCCCGACATTTCATCAAAAACCGCCTGCTTATAGTAACCTGTACCTACCGCTGTCACAAACTCCCCGTCCGAATTCACCGACGAAGGCGAAACAATTACCGTACCCACATAGGACAGGGCCGCCGGTAAATCGGTTGTTTTCTGCGAAGTGGTAAACTGTACCGTAAAATCGTCCAGAGCTTCCACCGACTCGATATAGGTCGAACCGGCAAAAGCCGAATTATTTTCCAGCTCCCATTCAATGGACCATTTCACTGCTTCCGCATCCATCCGTGTTCCGTCATGAAAAAGAACATCTTCCCTCAGCTTAAATTCCCAGGTGTTATCCCCTGTCATCTTCCATTCCGTTGCAAGATTCGGCTGTAATGTAAAATCCTCATCGGCATGGACCAATGTTTCACATACGCCGGCCACTTCTTTTAACATGGTAGCCGATGTGACATTCGCCACATCCACGGTTGTCAGCGTGTCCGGAAACGCAATCCGAAGTACCTTTTCATCGGCTGAATTCTCTGCCCCGGCCTCAGAACTGCCTTCGGCTCCCGATGTTGTTTCCTTTGTTTCTGAACCGCAGGCGGTCAACATCGACACGCCTATAACGGCTGCTAATAAAATGCTGATTATTCTTTTTTTCATAATCTATTAACCCTTCCCTTTTATATAACAACAAAAAACCACAAAGATTCGCAAAAAAACAGCAAAACCTTCGTGGTTTCATTCATCTTAATTATCATCTGGCCTTCGTGACCAGTTCGTTTCAATTCTAACTTATATCGTACAGGCTGTCAATGACAAAAATACATCTTCATACGCCAAATTTCAAATACTTTCCCGGACCTTCTTTTCCCGATGACTGATAATGATTCCAACCGTAATCAAAATCAATGCCGCCGCTCCCTGAACCAGAGATATCTGTTCTGATTCATGTAAAAAAACAGCCGAAAGAATCACTCCAAATACCGGTGTCATAAAACAGAAAACCGCCACTTTAGATACCGGATTATATTTAAGAAGCTGGCTCCATATGGTATAAGCCATGGCTGAAGCAAATGCCAGGTATAAAAGCATAAGCGCCGCTTTTCCGGAAGGCACCGAAATCCGTCCACCCATACAAATGCCCACGGCCATCATAACGATTCCACCGATAAGAAACTGATAGCCGCTCAGCATGACCGGATTATCTTTTTTTGAATATTTCTTCATGATCACTGAAGAAAAAGCATAGGCCACTGTGGAAAAAAGTACAAGCCCCTCACCGCCAAAGCTCATTGTCAGGGACATACCTCCCGGAGTCAGATTAATCAGTACAACTCCGGCAAATCCAATGACACAGCCAAGCATTTTTTCCCGGGTCAGTTTTTCCTGACGGAAGATAAGACTCGCCGTCAATATGGCGATGAACACATTGGAACCGACAATAATCGACGCCTTCGTACCCGCCGTATGGGCCAGGCCAATATAAAATAATATGTACTGCAAAATGGTCTGAAACAGGCTGATTACCGCTGCATGCTTCCATTCCACGCCAACGGGCCTCAAAAATCTTCCTGATGTAAGACTTGCAAAAAGAATGACCAGAATTCCCGCAAGGAAAAAACGGCACCCCGCAAATAATATCTGGGCTGCCGTCTCACCGGACGCGATCTGAAACCATTCATATCCGATTTTAACCCCTGGGAAAGCGCTTCCCCAAAGGAAGCAGCTCACCGATGCCAAAAGGCATACGACCCAGGTCTTTTTTAAATATTTACTCATAACATCCGATACAGATCTTCATATCTGCGTGCTGACATATTCCAGGAGAAATCTGCGGCCATCGCCCGATCGATAATCTTATTCCACTCCCGTTTTTTGTCATAGTAAATATGTTTTGCATAGTTGATAATATCCATCATTTCATGGGCATTATAATTTGCAAAGCTAAATCCTGTACCTGTGGACTCATATTCGTTGTACGGCTGAACCGTATCTCTTAAACCACCCGTCTCACGGACAATCGGTACTGTACCGTAGCGCAGACTCATTAACTGACTGAGACCACAAGGCTCGAACAGCGACGGCATAAGGAAAGCATCGCAGGAACCGTAAATCTTATGGGAACGTTCATCCGAATAGAAAATATTCGCCGATACCCGCTCCGGATACTTCCAGGCAAAGTGCCGGAACATATTCTCATACTTGCTGTCACCAGTTCCAAGGACCACAAGCTGGGTGTCCTCGGTACAGATCTGATCCATCATATAAGCTACCAGATCCAGACCCTTCTGATCTGTCAGACGGGATACGAGACCTATCATAAACTTATGTTCATTCTGTTCCAGTCCCAGTTCCTCCTGAAGCGCCAGTTTATTTTTTACTTTTACTTTACGGAAATTAATCGCATTATAATTATATGGAAGGGCATGATCTGTCTCCGGATTGTATTCATCATAATCAATGCCATTCAAAATACCGCTGAGCTGTCCGGAACGGGCACAGAGCAGGCCATTTAAGCCTTCACCGTAAAACGGCATCTTGATCTCTTCCGCATAGGTCGGACTGACCGTCGTAATCCAGTCCGCATAGACAAGTCCGCCCTTCAGATAATTAGCATCCTTATAGGCTTCCAGCTTGTCCGGCGTAAACAGATACCCCGGTAATCCGGTAATATTCATAATATCTTTTGGATTCCATGTCCCCTGGAATTTCAGGTTGTGGATCGTCATGACAGCTTTCATTCTGGCAAAGAAGTCGCCGCGGCAGAAATCTGTCTTTAAGTACACAGGTACAAGTCCTGTCTGCCAGTCGTGGCAGTGGACCACATCCGGCTGAAAATCAATGAGCGGTAAAATCGAAAGGGCTGCTTTGCTGAAATAAGCAAATTTCTCCAAATCCCAAACGCCGTCTTCATACGGTTTATCTCCATAAAAATAATATTCATTATCTATAAAATAAAACGTAATTCCGCCCCACTCAAGTTCCATTACACCAACATATCGGTTCTCACCAGCAAAATCCATATAAAAATGGGTCCGGTACTTCATCTGATTCCGGTAATGTTCGGGAATTGCCCGATATTTCGGGATAACAACACGGACATCGAATTCATCTTTATTGAATGATTTTGGCAATGTGCCGGCAACGTCCGCTAATCCCCCTGTTTTTATAAACGGTACAGCCTCCGACGATACAAATAATATCTTCTTCATAAAAATCCGCTTCCTCCCTCAAACACATTTATTGTATATATTATACAATATTTGAGAGAACATTAAAAGATATTTATTTATTTTACCCCTTAGTTTTATATTCCAGACGCATTTTATCTGAAATCAGGGCAATAAATTCTGAGTTTGTCGGTTTACCCTTGCCGGTATTAATGGTATAACCAAATAATTCATTGATCGTATCCATTTTTCCCCGGCTCCAGGCTACCTCAATCGCATGACGAATCGCCCGTTCCACCCGGCTCGGCGTCGTCTGATTCATCTTCGCGATCGTCGGATACAATACTTTCGTAATGGAATTAATCACTTCCCGATTCTCCACCGACATAATGATCGCATCTCTCAAATACTGGTATCCTTTAATGTGGGCCGGCACACCGATTTCATGGATAATATTGGTCACATCCGTCTCCAGATTTCGGGGTGAATATTCGCTCACACCCTCAGATACCACGCTATGCTTAGTATGAACAAGCTTTGCTGTCTTATCCCTCTGAATTTGTTTTATTTTATTTAAAACTACATCATTATCAAATGGTTTCATAATATAATAACTGGCTCCGAGGCCAAAGGCATCTTCTGTAATATTTTCCTGTCCGATGGCTGAAATGACAATAAATGCCGGTTTCTTTTTGAGATTTTTTTCCCGATTCACTTTCTGCATGACTTCAAGGCCGTCAAGTTTCGGCATAATTAAGTCAAGAAGCACCACATCCGGCTCTTTTTCCCGAATCAATTCCAGCGCCTGAACCCCGTCTCCGCCTTTTCCGACAACAGAAATACTGCTGTCTTCACTTAAAATATTTTCCAAAAGCCCCAACATCCGCTCATTATCATCCACAATCGCCACATTAATTTTGCTCACCTTGTTCTCCTCCTTCTGTCTTCGAAACTATTTGTATTATATTCTCTGAAAAAGGATTATCGCAAGACTAACCAATCGCAATGTTCGACCCCGCCTGACCCCATTTGACACCAGATGACCCCAATCGACATTTTTATGCAAAGATTCT
>CATYEA010000158.1 GCA_958405355.1 uncultured Lachnospiraceae bacterium | reverse complement strand
ATATATAATGCAAAAATCATAATATAAGTATAAAAGAAGTTCTGCATCTGGTCTTTGCCAAGGCTTTCAACCTCATGCTCGATCTGTACGGATAAAATGCTTCCGGCCTCCATCGGAGTAATGCCCTTTTCAACCATTGCACTCATACGGTAAATGTTTTGAAAAAGCTCGTCGGCTATAGACGTATTATTATCATACATTGAAAGATTATTCACATAGTAAGTATAGGACATATCTCCTGTGATGACAAAGGCACACTCAGCCTCACCGGACAGTATCTGTTCCTTAATTGCTTCTACGCCCTCTGTTGTCGCCTGAACATTATAATCCTCAAAAGCCGCTCCGAAGACCTGCTCCAGTACTTCTCCTTCTTCCGGTGTTTCCGCTGCCACCAGCATCACCTCGCGCTGCTCCGGTTCTGTGGATTCTGATTCATTTTTAAAAAGACCGGATATCCGTGGAAAAAACATTACAACACCGATCGCCAGTACAAGGAAAATAGTAATACCGGCAAAAATTTTATTTTTAAAATAGTGCTGCAGTTCAAATTTTAGTATAATTAAAAACTGTTTCATAATTCTTCCTTTCTTTCCTATTTTCCTGCATATTCGACAAATATATCATTCAAAGAAGGTTCATATACCCGTATTTCATCGACATCATAGTTTTCAACAAGCTGACGCATCACTGACTGTTTATCCTCCGGAGCTTTTAATCGTATAATAAGCTCCTCCTTGTCGTTTTCCACACAACAGTCTGCAAAATCCCTTTTAATCACTGCATTTTTATCCGAACGTACCACCAGGCTGTCCCTCGCATGGCTTCTTTTTATTTCATTCAGATTCCCCTGTAAAACAATTTCTCCGTTATTCAAAATAGCGATATGGTCACAAAATTCTTCGATATAGTTCATCTGATGACTGGAAAACAACACAATCTTTCCTTTTGCAATCTCTTCCTTGACTACATCTTTTAAAAGCATGGCGTTGACTGGATCCAATCCAGAAAAAGGCTCATCCAGCACTACAATCTGTGGATCATGAACCAATGCCGTGATAAGCTGGATTTTCTGCTGATTTCCTTTGGAAAGTGTGTCCAGCCGTTTATTTCTGTATTCCGCCATCCCCAGATGCCCCAGCCAGTAATCCACAGCTCGCACCGCCTCTTTTTTACCCATACCTTTTAATTGAGCAAAATAAACCAACTGGTCGATGATTTTCTTCTTCGGATACAGGCCCCTCTCCTCCGGAAGATAACCAATCTGCACCTTTTCATAATCAATCGGCTGACCATCAAGTAAAATTTCTCCGCCATCTGTCGGAAATACATCCATCAGAATGCGGATTGTTGTTGTTTTCCCGGCACCGTTACGTCCAAGCAAGCCAATGGCTTTTCCTCCAACTGCCCGAAAAGATATCCCTTTCAAGACAGTTTTTTCACCAAAATTCTTTTTAATTTCCTGTATAACCAGTTCCATTATTTTCTCCTTTAAACAAATTATATTTTTTCTTTCTTCTCTTCGCATAAATGATATTGGGGCGGCCTGTTGATTCAGACCGCCCCATAAAGAATTAGATCCACTATTTACTATTCTGCTTTTTCATTATCTGCAATAACCTTCTCCTGAACATCACTTGGAGCCTGTTCATATCTGCTGAAGGAATATGCGTAGCTTCCGCGTCCACCAGTCATAGAACGAAGGTTTGTAGAATACCCGTAAAGTTCGGATAATGGAATATCTGCAACAATTTCTGTCTTTCCGCCTTCGGTCGGGTTCATACCAAGAACACGGCCGCGTTTCTTATTCAAATCACCCATGATATCACCGGTATAGCTATCCGGAACGATAACGCTCAGGGAAACGATCGGCTCAAGGATTACAGGGTTTGCCTGCATAAACGCACTCTTGAATGCCTGACGTGCTGCAGTCTTAAATGCCATTTCGGAGGAATCTACCGGATGGTAGGAACCATCAAACAATGTTGCTTTCACGCCAACAACAGGATATCCGGCCATAGGTCCTTTAAGGACAGAGTCCTGAATACCTTTTTCAACAGCAGGGAAGTAGTTCTTCGGTACAGCACCGCCGACAACCCGCTCTGCGAATACATATGGTGTCTCCAGATCGCCGGATGGCTCGAATTCCATAGCAACATCACCATACTGGCCATGTCCGCCGGACTGTTTTTTATATTTTTCACGTACGGAAACTTTCTTACGAATGGTTTCACGATACGGAACTCTCGGTTTGGAGAGATTAATCTTAACTTTATATTTTGCTTCCAGCTTGCTCACAACAACATCCAAGTGCTGGTCGCCCATTCCGTAAAGAAGAGACTGACGGTTTTCCTTATCATTGAAAGTTCTCAGGGTCAAATCTTCTTCCATCATCTTCTGAAGAGCCTGGGAAACTTTATCCTCATCGCCCTTATTCTCAGCTTCATAACGCATATATGTATAAGGGGATTCTACTTCAAATTTTTCAAATACCAGCGGATCAGCTTTCAGGGAAAGGGTATCGCCTGTGGAAGTATTGGATAATTTAGCAATTGCACCAATATCACCGGCTTTTAATTCCGGCATTTCGATAGCTTCTTTACCTCTTAAAACATAAATTCTGGAAAGCTTCTCTTCTGTTTCTTTATCATAATTATAGATGACCGAATCGGATTTCAATTCACCGGAACAAACCTTAATTAACGAATAACGTCCGATGAATGGGTCAACAATGGTCTTGAATACATAAGCGGAGAATGGACGACGAGAGTCATAATCCACATTGTATTCTTTATCTGTACGAGGATCTTTACCAAAAATCTTAATGTTATCACGGATTGGTGAAGGCAGGAACTCTACGCATGTTTCAATTAAACCTTCAATACCATAAGCTAATGTACCGGAACCACACTGTACCGGAACTACAGAACCTTCATTAACATTCACACGAAGAGCATCAATAATCTCATCTACAGTAAACTCTTCACCATCGAAATAGCGTTCCATGTATTCTTCGCTTGTTTCAGCAACAGCTTCCATCAAAGCCTCGCGGCATGGTTCAAGATCATCCTGTACATCATCCGGAACATCTCTTTCTTCCCATTTCCCGCCGCCGGTAAAACGACGGCCTTTTAAGGTAACCACATTGACAACGCCGGTGAATTTATGATCTTCACGAATCGGCAGATGGAACGGAGCGATACGTTTTCCATAAAGTTCACGAAGCTGCTCAACGACCTTCATATAATCTGCATGTTCATCATCCATATTCGTTACAAAGAAAACTCTCGGAATACCATATTTTTCGCAGTAAGCCCATGCTTTTTCCGTACCTGCTTCCACGCCTGCTTTACCATTGATAACGATAATCGCGCCGTCAGCAGCAGCCAAAGCTTCATCGACTTCACCGGCAAAATCCAGATAGCCCGGTGTATCTAAAAGGTTAATCTTCCAGAATTTCCATTCAATCGGAACAACCGATGTGCTGATTGAAAATTTACGACGGATTTCTTCTTTATCATAATCGCTGATGGTGTTTCCATCCTCAATGCGTCCCTGACGTGTTGTAACTCCTGTAACATGCGCCATTGCTTCTACGAGAGATGTTTTTCCACAGCCGCCATGGCCTAAAATCGCAACGTTACGTATGTCCTGTGTTTTGTAAACCTTCATGTCTTATTCCTCCAATACGTTTTTATGGATATATTTTACTAAAAAATTTGCACATCTTCAAGAGTTTTATAGAAAATATACAAGATTTGCTTGATTTTTTTCTTCAATAATGCTATCATTAGGACTAACGAAAAAGGCGATGATGGGAACCAGTAAGGATTCTTTGGTTTATACAGAAAGTTACCGGGTGATGAGAGGTGCATAAAACAGATTCCTGAATACATCCCTGAGCTGCAGGCTGAACCCTTGGGCAGTAGGCTGTGCCGGTTGCAACCGTTATATTGCCGGAGTATAATCAATACATTGACGTACTCTATAAGATTTGTACAGCGATGTGCAGATGAATAAAGGTGGTACCACGGAAGGTTGCGCTTTCGTCCTTTACAGCGGGGACGGAAGCTTTTTTTTGCGCGAAGGCACAAAGCAATCAAAAGTGCAAAAGTACAAAAATTTTGTCCCAACATTAATAACGAACATTTCAGGAGGACATTGCAATGAGTAAACAAACTATCGGATTTATCGGACTTGGCTTAATCGGAGGTTCCATTGCCAAAGCTCTTCGGGCAAAGCACCCGGATATTACTTTAATTGCTTATAACCGAAGCAAAGACAGCCTGATCGAGGCTATGGCCGACGGAACGATCAATCAGGCTATGGATACCATTGGCCCGGGCTTTTCCGAATGTGATATTATCTTCTTATGTGCACCGGTCAGCGTAAATATCCGCTGTCTGGAACAATTAAAACCCATCATTAAACCGGACTGTATTCTGACCGATGTGGGAAGTGTAAAAACGACCATTCATGAAGCCGTTGCCAAACTCGGTATGACGGAACATTTTATCGGCGGTCACCCGATGGCCGGTTCGGAAAAAACCAAATACAGCAGCGCCAAAGTCCATTTGCTTGAAAATGCTTATTATATCTTAACTCCGGAGGAAGGTACTACGGACAAGATGCTTGAGGAAATGGTCCGCATTGCAAAAGATATTAATGCAATCCCCGTGACTCTGGATTACCACGAACACGACCGGGTCACCGCAGCCATCTCCCATCTGCCCCACATTATTGCCTACACACTGGTCAATCTTGTCAAAGACTCGGACAATCCGGAAGGTATGATGCGGATGCTGGCCGCCGGAGGATTCAAGGATATTACCCGAATCGCTTCTTCTTCACCGGAAATGTGGCAGCAGATCTGCGCCGAAAATCAGACACAGATTTTAAACATGCTGCATCTTTACATCAAACGGATGACAGAAATCGGTGAAGCTATTCAAACGGATAATGCCCAGAAACTTTTAGACACATTTGCATCAGCCAAGGAATACCGGGATGATATTCCTCAAAGTCATGCAAAAAGCCTTCTTCCGCCATCCTATGAAATGTTTGTGGATTTGGTCGATGAATCCGGTGCGATTGCTACGAT
>CATYEA010000157.1 GCA_958405355.1 uncultured Lachnospiraceae bacterium | reverse complement strand
CCAGTTTCACTTCTGTACCAATATCACTTTCACTTACCTGATTCATTGTCTTGCTGCGATATACGTTTGACATTTTCCTTCTTCCTTTCTGCTCTGTTCGTTGTTGGACTGTGTTCAAAAAAGGACTGTGTGGGGCCGGACCTCATGTGCGCGTTCATGACGGAACAATTTTATTTCCCAAAAAATTTTATGAAATAAAAAAACTGCTCATCCTGAAATTTCTTTCAGGACGAACAGTGTATATCCGCGGTACCACCTGACTTACTGTCATAATAACAGTCACCTTCATGACCTGCTGTTTTAACGTCCAGCTCACGGCGCCCCTACTAATCTCAAAAGACTTTCAGTTTGCAGCTGATAGAGTGTTATTCCTGCAAATTCACTTTACGGGTATCTCACCATCACCCGCTCTCTGGGAACGATAATCTGCAGTACTTCTCTCCGTCATCGCTTTTTTGAGAATTTTATACCTATACTTTAAATTTGTCAAGTAGTAAAATGATTTTTTATAAAAATCATTTTACAAGTAATATCGCTGCACCAAGTACCGCCAGCACTACCCCTGTCACTCGGTTCAAAACAATCGGTGAAGATTTATTCGCAAATTTTGCGGCGATCCGGGCCCAGAGCAGCGTACTCAATATACAGCATATAAGGCAAAACATATCCGGCATACCGCCGATGGCAAAGTGACTGACCGAACCGGTAAAGGCTGTAAAAGTCATAATAAACACACTGGTACCGACGGCCGTCTTTAATTCGTATCCAAGAACACTGGTTAAAATCAACAGCATCATCATGCCGCCGCCCGCTCCGACAAAACCACAGATAAATCCGACAAGAATACCGCTGACAATCGATTGAATGATCTGTTTCTTCCGGCTGACACCTTCACGGGCAGACTTCGTCGTCATTACCGGACGAACGATGAATTTAATACCTAAAATCAAAGTCATCACTGTCGAAAAACCGCCCATTGTCGTACTCGGAACAAGACTTGAAACATAACTTCCCACCAACGTAAAACAAAGAACAGATATCATCATGACCAATCCGTTTTTTATATCCAGATTTTTATTTTTTCCATATGTATAAGCAGACACAGCACTGGCTAAAACATCACTGGCCAGAGCAATGCCCACAGCTATATAGGGTTCCATCCCCAAAAATGTAATCAGCATCGGACTGATGACCGCCGCTGCACTCATTCCAGCAAATCCTGTCCCCAGCCCGGCGCCTATTCCTGCAATAAAACACACAACCAATTTGAAAAGCACTCTCATCACCTACTCTTATTGTTTTAATCGGCATACCATATTTTCATCGACACGCTGCATAAGACTTCGGAACAGCTCCAGCTCCTTTTCAGAAAACCCCTGAAGCATCACAGCGAAACAGCTTTTCTGACATTCTAATAATTTCTGAATCGCCGCTTCCTTCTCAGGCTTTAAAAATAACCGATGAACCTTACGGCTTTCCGCATCTTCCTGTGAAAAAATATACCCCTTCGCCTTCAGTGTTTCCAAAGCCTTTGATACATTCGATTTAGCAAAGCCCCTCATAAGACAAATATCCCTTGCCGTATTGAAGGACGGATTATTTTTTAAGAATAAAAGAATATCTATCTCAAGCTGGGATAAATCATATTCTGTACACAAGGATTGAAACTCCTGATGATAAAACTGTCGAAAATGTTTTCCATAAATCAGGAAACTGTTGTTTTCCATAATAGCCTCCTTCTAAATAGTTATTTTAAGAACAGTTCTAATTATAACTTTATGGATGCAGATTGTCAACTGCAAAAAAAGATTCTGCCCATTAGACAGAACCTTTCTTTCAATTTTTCACCTTTTTCATCTTTTTTTGATAAGACCGCAAATGAAATATATAACACACTGTAAAAAATAGAATTCCATAAACTGAGGCGGCCGGAACTGCCAGACCTATATCTACCAGTGTAGCGCCCGGTTTCAGGCTGAACAAATAAGACAATGGCACTCGGACCAGAAACGATGCTGTAATTCCCTGGAACATGACGGGCATCGTTTTTCCATGACCATTGAAAAATCCAATATAACTGAAAACAATACAGGTCAATACAGCCTCCGGGCTAAAACCTTTCAGGTATTCCGCAGATTTGGCAATGTATTCCGGATTGGATGTAAACAGCGCCGAAGGTACATCGCCACGGAAAAAGGCAGTGGCAAAAATAAATATACCGATAAAAGCACCGATAGCCATCCCCGTATACATGGCTTTACGCGCCCTGTCTTCCCGGCCTGCGCCCACATTCTGTCCGACAAAAGCCGACATGGACTGCATCAATGACGACGGTATGAGCATGACAAAGGCAATAACTTTCTGGGCAATACCGTACCCCGAGGATGCCTCCAGGCCAATACCATTAACAATCGCACAAAGAATCAAAAAAGAAATATTGGTCAGCAATTCCTGAAAAGCGATCGGCACTCCTGTCTGTAAAAAGAATAGAATTTCCCGATGAAAGCCGATATCTTTCCTGGACATGGTAAAGGGAAGATTTTGACGGCAGATAATAATCCACGACAAAACCACGCTGACCGCCTGAGCCAAAATCGTTGCCAAAGCCGCTCCAGCCACATTCATATGAAAAACAGCCACAAACAGCAAATCTCCGAAAATATTCGTCACACAGGCAATAGCCACGAAAATCAATGGCAGTCTGGAATTTCCAAGGCCGCGGAAAATACCGCTGATAACATTATAGGCCACCACAAATACGATTCCCGCACCGCAAATACGAACATAAGTCACCGTCAGATCAAAAGCCGCCTCCGGTGCATTTAACCAGGAAGAAAAGACCGGTGCAAAGGCCAGTAAAAGTATCATCAAGACAACAGATAACAGAGCAAAAAAACAGACGGCTCCGCCAATCACCTTACCGATGCGTTCCGGCTTACGCTCACCTAAAAACCGACTGATCACCACCGTTACTCCCATGGTCAGACTTGTGATCACAAAGGTGACCAGGTTGATGATATTACTCCCTGTAGCTACCGCCGATATTCCCGCATCCGTTCCAAACTGTCCTACAACAAGCAAATCCACCGCACCATACATGGCCTGAAGCACAAGAGCTCCCAGTATCGGTATCATAAAGCGCAGCAGCTTTCCCGCAATACTGCCCTGGGTAAAATCATCCGACAAACCATTCTCTTTACTCATTTCTCTATCTCCCACCTGTTCTATTTCATTAAATCCAGTGGTAGATTTTATCACATTTTATCCGGGCAGGCAATATTAATAAGGTAAAGTGTCGATTCTCCCGGTAAATTCTCTGTCTACGCAATACCGCATCACCGCATCCATCTGCGGTGAAACCCATTTGTCCCGGTGATAAAGAAGTTGTTTCCATACTTCAATTTCAAAATTGCTGACTTTCAAATAAACCAGTCCTCCATCCCTGACTTTCTGTTCCGTCACATAATCAGGCAAAAAGGAAATTCCCGCCCCCTGTTCCACAAGCGAACAAATTAAATCTGCACTTCCAATTTCAAGGACCGGATGGATTTCCATAGACATTTCAGCCAGCTTCTCATCCATCAGCCGTCGATAACTCATCCCTTTTTCCGTCAAAATAAATGGCTGGCGCACCAGTTCCCGGACTGAAATCACTCCCATTCCTGCCAATGGGCTGTCCGCTGCCGCAACAAAATTCATCTTTACTTTTTCTTCTTTGACGATCACATATTCTGTATTGTAAATATGGTTATCCAGTGTCAGAATGGCATCCACCTCGTTATGATTAATAAGCCGGAACATTTCTTCTGTTCCCGCTGCAATAATTTTCAATGCAATACCCGGATATTGGGTTCTGAAATCCAAAAAACGTTCACTCAACAGTGACTGACACAGAGAATCTGCCATTGCGAGGCGAACATGCCCTTTCAGGGCCTTTTCATCCCGCACACTGGACTTTAACTCCTGTGTCAGCTTGCTGATCTGATGTGCATATTCCAATACCTCCCGGCCCTTTTCCGTGAGGGCCACCGTATGATTAATGCGTTCAAACAATTGGGAATTCAATTCCTGTTCCAGCTGTTTGATCTGAAAAGAGATGGTCGACTGGGAATACCCCAGTTTTTCCGCTGCTTTCGTAAAACTGTTCATCTCAGCAACCAGAATAAATGTATTCAAATTTTTTATATCCAAATCTCTCACTCCATCTATTTTTTTAATCCTCAACATCGTTTTTATCAATTTTACAGATATTTGCTTCTAATATATACTAAATATCAAAGAAATACAAATACTATTTCACAAATGAAAAGGAACATTATTATGACTATCTTTAAAACTATTTTTCAAGCTGTATATCAGTTTTTATGGGGCGATTTAATTACCCTCCCTCTTCCCGGCGGGAGTTCCGTCGGTCTGTCTCTGCTCGTTCTTATCCTGATTCCTTCCGGAATTTATTTTACACTTCGGACGAAATTTTTGCCATTTCGTCTTTTTCCGGAAATGCTGAAAATCACAACAGAAAAGAAGAGCAATTCAGAAAAGAACTCGATTTCAGGTGTTCAGGCCCTCATCATATCCACGGCGACCCGTGTCGGCATGGGTAATCTGGTCGGAGTTGTAGCCGCCATTTCGGCCGGTGGCGCCGGAGCCGTTTTCTGGATGTGGGTCACTGCCCTGCTTGGCTCCTCCACCGCTTTTGTAGAAGCCACTCTGGCACAGATCTACAAAGAAAAAGACCCTCTTTACGGAGGCTATCGCGGTGGCCCGGCCTACTATATTCATCACTTTTTTGTAAAAAAAGACAGCAAGCGAAACCGGTCCGTCATCGCTTCTCTGTTTGCCCTCTCCGGCCTGATCTGCTGGTGCGGCATCAGTCAGGTCATCGGCAACTCCGTTTCGTCTGCTTTTACAAATGCCTTTCAGATTCCACCGATTTATACGACGATCCTCCTTGTATTTGTTGCCGCCGTCATTGTACTGCGTAAAAATGCCACGGTAAAAGTTCTGGATGTCATCGTACCAATTATGGCTGGCTTTTATTTTCTGATAACATTGTTCATTATTTTTACAAATATCGGCCAGATTCCGGCAGTATTTCAACAAATATTTGCTGAAGCTTTCGGT
>CATYEA010000156.1 GCA_958405355.1 uncultured Lachnospiraceae bacterium | reverse complement strand
GCCATATGTTTTCGCTTAAAACTGCAGATAACCTCATCCTTATCCGATATTTCAATGACACTCTGTTTAAAAATGCCGTTTACCCGGAAAGAAATTTCCACGTTCTTTTCAACGTTTTCTTTCCGGATATACTGCGGAACTGTATAAGTAACATGATTCCCCTTTTTCACAGCAAATCTGTTTCCCGTCTCCCTGCAAGCCTTTCCAATTGCGTAAAAGGCTGCCGATTTTCCTGCTTTACAACTTTCTTCTGTCACAAAATCCACTAAATCATGAACGTGTACCACATTTCCGCAGCTAAACACACCTGGTTCCTGGGTTTCCATATTTTCATAGACAATGGCGCCTTTTGTACTATCGTCTATCGGTATACCGGCTTTTCTTGTCAGCTCATTTTCCGGAATCAATCCAACTGACAGCAGCAAAGTGTCACAGTCAAATACTTTGTCCGTCCCCGGTACTGGTTTTCGATTTTCATCTACTTGAGCAATCGTTACTTTCTCCACCCGATGAAGTCCCTCCACATTAGTCACCGTATGGGATAAATACAAAGGTATTCCATAATCGTCCAGACACTGAACAACATTCCGATTTAAGCCATTACAGTAAGGCATCAATTCCACGCAAGCCAGCACCTTGGCCCCTTCCAAAGTCATACGTCTGGCCATAATCAGTCCGATATCACCACTCCCCAGAACAATAACCCGCTTACCGACCATCCAGCCTTCGATATTTATATAGCGCTGTGCTGTACCTGCCGTAAATATTCCAGACGGCCGGTCTCCAGGGATTGCCACAGCGCCTCGGGTACGCTCCCTGCATCCCATAGCCAGCACAATTGCCTTTCCTTCCAGCCGGACCAGTCCCTGCTGTGTATTACAGGCTGTCACAATATGATTATTGACAGACAACACCATCGTATCAAGCATGATTTCGACACCGCATTCCTCAGCTTTGGTTATAAACCGGTCCGCATATTCCGGCCCGGTCAACTCTTCTTTGAAATAATGCAGCCCAAATCCATTGTGAATACACTGGTTCAAAATACCCCCGGCCACCTTTTCACGTTCAACAATCAGCACATCTTCGGCATCATTTTCTTTGGCAGCGCACGCCGCTGCCAATCCTGCCGGACCTCCGCCGATTACAATGACATCATATTCATGCTTCACTGTCTGCCACCTCCTTGACTGCCGAAGTGATAATAAACGTTCCCTGCTCGTCCATCAGAATATCCTTTTCACTGATACTCAGTTCACGAGCCAGTATTTCGTGAACACGCGGTCCGCAAAATCCCCCCTGACATCGTCCCATTCCCGCATTACAGCGTCGTTTAATAGCATCTACAGTACGAGGTATGATTGGTCGGTGAATCGCTTCGACAATTTCACCCTCTGTAACGGTTTCACATCGGCAGATAATCCGCCCATATAAAGGATTTTCTTCGATGATTTTCCGTTTTTCTTCATCGTTTAATTGTCTGAAACGAAGGACCCTTCTCTCATCTGTCCACTCAACTTTTCTCTTCATCACAAGTCCGCACTGTTCTAGTATTTTTTCTGCTTCTTCCGCAATGGCCGGGGCGCTCGAAAGCCCTGGAGATTTAATGCCGGCCAGATTAATAAAATGAGAACAAATCGGAGACTCACCGATAACAAAATCAGGAATCTGCGTGTTTGGCCGCACGCCGGCATATTCATGAATAACCTCCCTAAAATCAATCCCCGGTACAGAACGGTGCCCCTCCTCCTTCAATAATTCGAGTGTCTCCGGGTCCGTTCCCACATGGTCACCATCCGGAACCTCATAACAGTCCGGTCCAACAAGTAAATTACCATGCACTGTCGGTGTTACGCAGATGCCTTTGAATCCATGTTCATCCGGACAGGGAAAGACTATGGAATGGAGCTTTTCGCCCTCACACTTATCAAGAACAAAGTACTGACCGGCAAAATTTGTCTGATACAAATCATTACCTCCGACCATTCTATACACCTGTGCCGACCATCCACCGCCAGCATTGATAACGTATTTTGCCTCATACGTGCCCATCGTCGTTTTCACAACAAAATGGTCTTTAATCTTTTCAACGGCTTTCACTTCACAATCCAGCTTTATTTCAGTCCCGTTACGCACTGCCGTCTCCGCCATAGCTATACAATATTCCCAGGGATTAATAATCCCAGATCCCGGCGCATACAATGCCGCCTTAATTTCAGGATTCAACGCCGGTTCCAGCCGCAGTGCCTCATCATGATCAACAATACGTACACCTTCTACTCCATTAGCCACTCCGCGCCGATACAGTTCTTCAATATAATTCAGTTCATGGGGATTATCGTATGCAATGATAAAGGTCGGCATTGATATACGTTCCACATCCAGTTTCTCGCAGATTTCTTTGGCCAACTCAATACCGCGTATATTCATTTTTGCTTCCATGCTTCCCACCGGACAGTCAAATCCGGCATGTAGGATTGCCGTATTTGCCTTTGTACACCCATTAGCCACATCGTTATAGCGTTCACACACACAGACGGATAACTCATATTTTGACAAATAATAAGCAACGGCAGCGCCAACGACTCCGCAGCCGATAATCAATACATCATACATACACAGTCCCCCTCTACCACCATTTAATCTGGTCCGTTACATACTGTCTCTTCTCAATAAATTCTGGTGAAGTCACATCCCTTGGCCGCGGCAGGTCAATACGCAAATCTTCTTTGATTGTTGTCGGCTTATTCGATAATATCAATACCCTCTCCGCCAAATATACCGCTTCCTCAATATTGTGGGTGATAAAAAGCACCGTCGCCCCTGTATTTTTCCATAACCGCAGCACTTCATCCTCCAGATAAAAACGCAGCTTAATATCCATCTGCCCGTATGGCTCATCCATCAGGAGCAAGTCCGGGTTCATGGCAAATGCCCGGCCGATGATGATACGCTGTTCCGTGGATACTGACAATTGATGCGGATAAGAATTCCGGAATTCTTCAAGCCCCATCAGTTTAATGATGTTCTCCACACGAACGTCAATCTCTGCCTTCGGCAGTTTCTTAAGCTCCAATCCAAACCTCAAATTTTGTTCCACGGTCTTCCACGGCAGCGCCGACGGCTCCTGGAACACAAAGGCCAGGTTATGCTTCTTCGGGTCGGCGCTCTCACCGTCAATCAGAAGGTCTCCCTTTGTCGGCATATAGATACGCGTCAGCAGATTCAAAAATGTTGTCTTCCCGCATCCCGTCGGACCTACGATGCAGACAAACTCACCTTTTTTTACATTAAAGGAGATGTCATTGAGTACCTTCAGTTCTCCAAAATTCTTCGTCAAATGATGGACCTCCACCTTATATTCACTATCACTCATTGATTTCCTCCATGTTCTCCTATAATGCCAGGTCTGTGTTCTCCGAAATCTTTTTTCGTATCTGCAGGAATTTCGGGTCAATGGTATTCCTCGGTCTCGGCAAATCCACATCATAAACAGCCTTCACATGGGCCGGGCAGCTGGTCAGAAGGACAATCTTATCCGCCAGATAGATGGCCTCTTCGATATTATTCGTTACAAAAATGACCGTCCGCTTTTCCGTCTGCCAAATACGCTGGACTTCTTCCTCCATCGCATACCGAGTCTGCGCGTCCAACGCACCGAAAGGCTCATCCATTAAAAGTATCTCCGGGTTATTGGCATAGGCTCGGGCGATACTGACACGTTGCTTCATTCCTCCTGAAAGTTCATCAGGATAGCTCTTTTCAAAGCCCTGCAGCCCCACCAGATCGATATATTTCCGGGCAATCTTCCGGCGCTCTGCTTTTGCCATTCTCTTTATTTTCAGTCCGAATTCCACATTTTCCATGACCGTCTTCCACGGCATCAGCGCCCGTTTCTGAAAGACCATGCCGATACGCTCATCACTGCCTTGAATATCCTCGCCGTCCAGACATATCTTCCCATCTGCCGGCTTTTCCAGCCCTGCGATCATGTTCAGCAATATCGTCTTGCCGCAACGGCCCGGTCCCAGGATAACGAGAAATTCCGAATCCCGTACTTCCATTGACACATCCACCGCTGCGTCAAAAATCTGGTCATTGACGATATAACTTTGAGAAATGTGTTCCAATCTTAATTTGATTTTTTCGTTGTCCATGGGCAAATAATCCTTTCTAAAAGCTGAATTACAATAGCCAGTAGATACCCGACCACGCCGATACATATCATCGAAAGCAGACAAAGTTCATAATCTCCCGAATCCATCCCTCGCACAATCAGGAATCCAACGCCGGATTTACCGCCCAGCATCTCCGCAGCGAGTACCACCATCCATCCTGCAGAGGTGGAATTCCGGATGCCCGCAAAAATGGCATCCAGGGCGGAAGGAATCGCAATTTCAAACAGCATCTGCCGTCCATTGGCATGGAAAATGGTTCCAATATCCAGGTATTCCCTCTGCACATTGGATATCCCCGCCTGTGTATTGACAACGACCGGCATCAAAGCGCCGACAAAGACGATAAGGACCTTCGGGAATTCACCGATACCGAACCACATCGTCACCAGCGGCACCCAGGCCAACGGCGGTACCGCACGAAAAGCCGTAAATATCGGCCCGAATATGGCGTTTGCCTTTTTATTCCATCCAATCAAAATGCCGAAGGATATTCCGAGGGTCCAAGCAAAAGCCAAGGCGATGAACACACGCTTTAAGCTGGCCCAGATATGTCCCAACAGGCCAAGATCTTTAATCGGCTTTTCCAGAATTTTAAGGTAACGCTCCCATACACCGGCCGGTGATGGAAATCTTGACATCGGGTTTGATGAAGCCAAAAGCCAGAGGCAGAGCAACAAAAGGATAGACAGCACTGGCAGAAATCTATAGATACGCTTCCGGAAAAGCTCTTTATGTTCATATTCACTAAGGAATAGTTTTTCTTTTTTCATTTTTTCCACCCCAGGACCTTTCCTTCAACACGTTCTAAAATCCATGTGAAAATAACACCAAGAGTACCAATGATAACGATACCCAGAATGATAATGTCCGGCCTTGCAAAGGACCGGCCCTGCTGGATCATATAACCCAGCCCCGCATTGGCTGCCAGCATTTCCGCCGCCACCAGGGTCGCCC
>CATYEA010000155.1 GCA_958405355.1 uncultured Lachnospiraceae bacterium | reverse complement strand
GTAAATGTGGCCCTTCCAGGTGGTGTATTTTACATGAGCTTTACCCCATGGAGTATCCACAGCACGGACTTCTCTTGGGAGAATGGTCCGTTCCACCGGATATTTACGCAGTCCTATGGTCGTGGTATGGGTAAAGATAATATCTTCCATTTTTGGAATGAGTGATTCACGGCAGAGGACTGTCAGCATGGTGGCCGGCCGGTTTTTCTTCATATATATTGGTGTTGTATAACAATCCTGTGCACCTGCTTCAAATAATTGATTAAAAGTGAAAGCCATAGCTTCGCCGGTACAGTCGTCCAGATTGGTTTCTATTTTCCAGATCGGTTCCAAATCCACTTCCCGTTTTGCGGAACCAAGTTCCCGTTCCTTTGGTTTTACCGGGGCCGGACGTTTTTCTGTGTTCAGAGCGATTTCAAAACTTTCGGAACCGGAAACTTTTTCTGAAACAGGTGTTTCAGAAGTCTCCGAAGCTGATTTTTTGTCCAAATCTTCAATAAGCATAGCCCGAAGAATGCTGGCCTTTTCATATTCCCGTTTTCCGGCGCCGATACCGGTTTTTAATACCCGGAAATGTTCAGGAAGTTTATGTGCGGTACTGAGGGCAGCGGCAATGGCGGCTCCGGTTGGAGTGACAAATTCACCCTGGATATTCATAATGTGCATTGGAAGCCCATAAGCGGAAACAATATTGGCAACGGCCGGTACCGGAATCGGAAGGATACCATGCTGGCAGCGGACAGTTCCCTGACCTTCATACAGTTCAGAAACAATGACATTTTGAATATTTAAAGCGTCCATGCAGACGGCAAGAGCTACGATATCAACGATGGAATCTACAGCGCCAACTTCATGAAAATGTACCTCATTCAGAGGTTTATTGTGGGCTTTAGCCTCTGCTTCCGCAATGACCTGAAAGATCTTTAAAGCGATGACTTTCGCCCGGCGGCTGATGTTTCCGCTGTTAATGATTGCCTGAATGCTTTCCAGATTCCGGTGTTCATGATGGTGTTTATGATGATGCTCATGACTGTGTTCACCATGCTCGTGAGAATGTTCATGGTGACCGCTTCCATGGAGGTATTCCATGTCATGGTCATGATTTTCGTGGGCCTTGTCCAGAATGACGTCAAAGTCGCAGGCATCAATGCCGGATTTATTGACCCGGGATATTTTTACCTGATATCCATCCAGATTCAGGCTGTTTAAAGCATTTAAAAGATAGGAATGGTCAACGCCAAGATCAATCAGGGCGGCGACGGTCATGTCACCGCTGATGCCGGAGTAACATTCCAGATAAAGAGTTTTGTCATGCATAATAATAACCCCCTTATTGCGAATATGTGTTAAATACATTATGTCAAGTGCCCAAATTATATCATAAAAGCGGGGTAAGGGCAACTTACCAGCCATTGGTGTTGGCTGCCAAAAGTTCGGAGAAATGCCGGATGAACCACCTGAAGGAGCGGAAAGATTTGACAGGGATACTGTCTGCACGGTAGAATAAACTAAATAGATTCATAAAAATGATACGGCCTCAGGTCTGGGCTTGTGCAAAGGAGTAGATTAAAGATGGAAAATAAAACGGAGTATTCATTTGAGGATTTTGAGCGTATTATTGCCCGTTTGAGGGCAAAGGACGGCTGTCCATGGGATCAGGTCCAGACCCATGCAAGCCTCAGAGACGGCATGATTGAGGAAGCTTATGAGGTCGTGGATGGCATTGATACTTACCAGGCCACGGGAGATGACAGCAATCTGTGTGAGGAGTTGGGCGATGTCCTTATGCAGGTGGTCATGCATGCCAGGATTGCCGAAGAAGAAGGAAGGTTCACGATGGCGGATGTCATTCGGGGAATCTCAGAAAAAATGATTCGGCGGCATCCTCATGTTTTTGGTACAGCCAAGGCAGATACGCCGGAAGAGGTGTTGAAAAACTGGGAGGAGATTAAGCAGCAGGAGAAACATGAAGATACGATTACCGGAGGCATGAAGCGGGTAGCCAAAGCATTGCCGGCCAATATCCGTGCCGCAAAGGTTCAGAAAAAGGCTGCAAAGGTTGGATTTGATTTTGAGAATTACCGTCAGACGGCGGAAAAAGTAGAAGAAGAGCTTCAGGAAGTATTGGAAGCCGCAGAAAAAGGCTCTCCGGAGGCTGTTTTTGAGGAATTTGGGGATTTAATGTTTTCGGCGGTGAATTTGTCTCGCTTTTTAGACGTAAATGCTGAAAATGCCTTGACAAATGCAACGGAAAAGTTTATAAATAGATTTGAGTATATTGAGAGAACTGCCGAAACACGGGGGCTGGATCTCAAAAATATGACCATCGGAGAGATGGATGAATTATGGAGTGAAATTAAACATTTGAATAGCAGTGATGTTTAAGGTAAAAGAATTCAAGGAGGAGTATTAGAATGAACAAAACAGAATTGATTGCAGCTATGGCAGAACAGGCAGAATTATCCAAGAAAGATGCTGAAAAAGCTTTAAAAGCTTTTGTAGATATTGTAGGCGAAGAACTGAAAAAAGGTGAAAAAGTTCAGATGGTTGGTTTCGGAACTTTTGAAGTCAGTGAAAGACCGGCCAGAGAAGGAAGAAACCCACAGACTGGCGAAACTATGAAGATTGAAGCTTCCAAAGCTCCAAAATTCAAAGCAGGCAAAGCTTTAAAAGATCTGGTAAACAATAAATAATCGAATGCGGTTAGATAAATTTTTAAAAGTATCCCGTTTGATCAAACGACGGACGGTGGCAAATGAAGCCTGCGATGCAGGCCGTGTGTCTGTGAATGGCAAGCCTGCCAAAGCAGGGGCTGCTGTAAAAGCGGGAGATATTATCGAAATCGGATTTGGAACCCGGACAGTGAAGGTGGAAGTCCTGAATGTGGCCGAGACGGTGCGCAAGGAAGAAGCGAAAGAGCTGTTCAGGTATTTATAAGAATATTAGGGAGAGCCTTTCCATATATTTAGATTAACTTAAAGTAATCTGAGTGTGTGGGGAGGTTTTTTTATGGATGAAAGAATCGGTGGAAAGAACCACAAATTGGCCCTGTTCAACCGGAGCAGCGCACAGATGACCGGTGTGCTGGATGTTATTTCCTTTGATACCAATGAAATCGTTATGGATACGGAAGAGGGACTGTTAATGATCCGGGGCGAGGACCTTCATGTAAACCACCTGACTTTAGAAAAGGGAGAGGTGAATATCGACGGTCACGTTGACAGCCTGATTTATTCAAACAGTCAAAAGCTTCCTAAGAATCCTGAAAAGGGTCTGGGGCGGCTTTTTCGATAGCCGATGAGTGCGGAGGTTCAAAGCCAGTTTTACTTTTTCTTTCTGGCTTTTTTCTGGGGAATTGGCATGTGCCTGATCTATGACGCTTTAAGGATTTTTCGTCAGCTCGTCCGGCATTCTATTTTCTGGATCAATGCAGAAGATATTTTATACTGGACGGCCATGACGGTCATTTTATTCTATCTTTTATTCACCTATAACCGGGGAGAAATCCGGAGTTTTACCATTGTCGGTCTGCTGGCCGGCAGCATTTTTTATCTCAAAACCATCAGCCCTGTCTATATAGCCATTATTTGCCGGATTTTGAAGCCGTTTTTTCGCCTGTTTTCAAAGATTTTGTCTCTTTTACGGAAATTCCGGCAGAATTCAGAGAATAACCATTGAAAAAATTGGTGGAAACAGGTAAAATGTAAAACGTATAAAGTTATTTTTATAAAGATTTAGGTGAAAATATATGGCAAATAAAACAGCAAAACGCAGAGTGCGGCGGCGCAACCGGGGTGGCATGGCAGTGATTGCCTGCGTTGTCCTTATTCTTTGCGTTGTTCTTATGTATAACAGTGTGAAACTCAATGAAAAATTAAATGGATACAGAGCTTCAGTAGAAGAACTTCAGGACCAGATTGAAGAACAGAACGAGGTAAAGGCAGCTCTGGAAAATAAAGAAGCCTATATGAATTCGGATGAGTATTATAAAGAACTGGCCCGGGAGAAACTGGGGCTCGCCGGTTCGGATGATATTGTTTTTAAAAAAGGCAGCGAGTGAGCATGGCAGAGGATCGGCCGCATCATACAATATGAGAGCAGATCTGCGGTAAATGTCGATGGATTGTGAGCAATAAGCATGTCCCCGAAACATAGGATGTTAATGTCTAAAGGCAGGCATTTGTGGGAGGGATATAAATGAAACGAATCCATATTCGTCAATGGATGGTCATATTGCTGAGCGGATTTCTGCAGCAGTCCATGTCCGGAATTATGAATCCGCTGGGGATTGCTTATTTTGCAGCAGCATATATGTGGCCGGAGCATCGTAATCTGCTGCCTGTGATATCGTTAATCGGTATGGCAGCGGGAATTCCGCAGACGATGCTGTTAAAATATTTAGGAATACTTATTGGAATTATGCTCATAACTTATATACTGGAATGGAAAAAGGCTTGGGTCAGCCAGCAGGAAATGCTACTGATGTTAAGTCTTTTAATTTTATCTGCGGATGTGGGTTATGGACTGGCCAGGGAAGGGGTTTCATTGGAGACTGCGGGGCGGTTACTCCGGTTTGGAGTTATTGAAGCGGTCTTTGGAGCGGTGGGATTTGCACTTTTCTATTCCATTATGAAAGTTTTTCTCAAAGGGAACGCCCGGGAAGAAGAGATTGCGCCGAAGGAAAATGAAGAAAATTTTATTCGGTGCCGATTGGGAGATATGGCGTCATCTTTTCGGAAGCTCTCGCATATGCTGACTAATGAGATTCCTGAAAAGGAAGGTTTATCGGAAGGCGAAGTGGCACAGGCATTTTCGGAGGTGACGGAAAATATGTGTGCCGCCTGTGGCCGCCGGGAACATTGCTGGGAAAAGGAATATTATGATACATGTCATTCGGCTTATAATCTGCTTCATATATTTTCGGAAAACGGACAAGTTGACCGAAAACAAGTGCCGGCCAGTTTCCGGCGCCGATGTATAAATATAGATGGTTTCCTGAAGGAGACGAACCGGGTCATGCAGATGGCCAATATGAATTTGAGATGGCAGAACCGACTGAATGAAAACCGTCTGGCCTTTGCGGGACAGATGGGTGAGATCGCGGAAATTATGGACGACCTTTCATTGGAATTGTCCGAGCGAAAAGAAAGTTCCAAAAAGCTTTCCGATGTGTTGATTCACAAGCTGGAAAAAAAGCGTTTG
>CATYEA010000154.1 GCA_958405355.1 uncultured Lachnospiraceae bacterium | reverse complement strand
TCCCAGTTACCTGCCCGCTCTGCCGCTGCAATCTGGTTTTTAGAAACCGTCCGGTCCAGTAAGCGGTTGTTCAAAGCCACGCCCTGGGTAAAAATCATTTCCGCTTTCGCGTAATCTTCCATGGCCATAAGGCACAGACCATATTCGTTGTAGGCTTCGGCATCATTCGTTACCGCTGCCAGATAAGTTTCAAAATACTGACAAGCCAGTGTATAATCACTCGGCGTCTTTAACATATTAAGCTCTGCCATGCCAAGATTTGCTGATATTTCACCCTTGTCCATTGCCTTCTGAAGCTTTTCCTCAGCCATTGTCAAATCGCCCAATTTCAGGTAGATCTTTCCCTGATTTACCAAATCGGCGCCCTTGCCGCCTCCGAGTTCCAACGCTTCATTCAGTACACTTCTGGCATCATCGGTCTTATTCTGATCCATCAATGCTTCATAGAGAGCCAGATAAATTTCATAGTTCTTTTTATCCTTTTTAATGGCAGCTCTCAAATCCGTTTCCGCATTGGTACTGTCACCGACCTTAACATATTCCAGACCGCGAAGCATATAAGCATCCGCGGTTTTTTCCGCATCCACGATCTGAGTATAGGTCATGACCGCATCCACATATTTTCCCGCCTTATCCTGGGTTTCTGCTTTGTAATACAAAATATCGATTTCTGTTGCCGAATAACGGCTATCCTTACCATCAAGCGCCTTATCAAAGGATTCTAACGCCTCATCATATTTTCCCTGATACAATAAAGATATACCCATCGCACGATGTACAAGCTGTATATCCTTATCCCGCTTCATCAATTCCAACGCCTTATTGAAAGATGCCATAGCGTCATCGTAAAGCTTCAGTTCACTTCGGGCCATACCCTGATTCATATAATATTCGCCGTTACCGCCATCATACTCGATGGCTTTTGTAAAATAAGCATTGGCCGTCTCGTAATCCGCCTGCTCATAGGCATCCAGGCCCTTATTATTTAATTTATTACCCTCACCAAAATTCCGTACCACAAAAAACAGAACACAAATCAGGGCAATGACCAAAAGTACCTGTATGATCCGTCCCACAATATTCCCCGGACGGTGTTTTCTCTGCCTTGCCGCCGTACGCTTTTTCCCCGAAGTTTTCGACCTGGCCCCACTTCGGGTCCCTGCCGAATTCCGTCCTGCCGAACTTCTTCTTTTCTCCGGGTCACGTCCGGATGAACTTCTTGACACTCTGGTCCGTGAAGCAGATGAATGCATCGACGAACGCTTTGTCCCTGTCACTTTTTTTCTATCTGAAAGGTTCCCTTCCGGAACTTCTATTTTTCTCGCTCTCTGCCGTTTTTCTTCCATGACTTCCTCCATTCAATATCATTAATATTATAGGGGGTCACTGTAAAAAAGGCAAGGCTTTTCAGACTCTTTTCACAGATGGAAATTCCAAAAGGGGGACTGCCAGATCCATACAGGCCACAGCAAAAAATACACTGCTCGTTCCAACTCCCAAAAATTGAAACAAAAGAGTCAGCACTCCGGCTGCAAGGGCAAATGTCCATCTTCCTGCCCTGGATGGCGGCATCGTCTCATAGCTCCATATTAAATAGGCTGCACATAAAAGTATCGAAGCAGACAATAGATTTTCCGGCCTTCCAACACCCAAAACCACCAAAAATGCCAGTGGATAGGCCGCCGGACACATTCTTTTGAGACACATCCATACTAGCGAAAAAAGGGCAAAGGGCCATAAATTTTCAATAAAGGGCAGTTCAAAGGGTGAAAATAGTAATTTTCCCACAATGACCGGATGAATGGGTGATTTACCAATCCCACCAAAAGCCTGTTTTCCTACAAGAATGGCTGTTATCGCAGCCAACGCCACCTTCCACAACGGCGTTTCCACCGGAAATAATAGTGCTAAAAAAAGACCGGAAAAAAATGCCGAACCGTCCCGGACAGACACATATTCATTTCGAAAAGTCTGCCAGAAATATTCGGAAAGCAGAGCGCAAAAAGCACCAACGATCAACATTCCGGCCAGATGTACACTTTGCCCGGGATGTTTATAAAAAGCTGCTCCGATCAGCGGAATCAGACCAATAACGCTATGTTTCATCACATCGTAAATCGTTCCCCGGCGATGGATGTGCGGGGCACTTTCACTCCGACGTTCCAGCGGCTTTAACCGTCTGAAAACTTTTCTGTCTGTCGGAATATCAATATAATCGCCCCGGCTTTTTTCAGCCTGCTTCAAAGATTTTTCCCTGATCCGGCCTTTTTTCACCTGGTCAATATACTCGGTCAGACGTCTCCCCGAAGGACACACATAGGAGCAAAGCCCGCACTTAATGCACTCGGAAGCCCTGAGATTCTCCGGAACTTCGCCGCCATCCAGGTATTTGGCCTCAATTTGATCCGGCATCAACCCCTGGGGGCAAACTTCCCGGCACAACCCACAGTGGATACAGGGTGAAATAAAACTTTCCGGCGGCCTCAGCACAAGAAGTCCACAGGTTTCCCGTGTCACCCAGGTATTTGGTCCGTCCACAGTACGTCCGCCCAGAGGTCCGCCGTGAATAATAACCGCTTCTGAGGCCTTTCCGCCGCAGTAATCAATAATATCCTGGACATTTGTCCCAATAGGCACCCATAGATTTTTCGGAACCGCAACTTCCCCTGAAACGGTTATTCCGACTCGGGTCCATGGTTCGCCATCATAGATTCCATCGTAAAGAGCCGCCATTTCTGCCACACTGACCACTGCAGCCGTTGCCTTTTCCCGACCAAGCACTTCTTTACGAAGCATCTTTTCATTTCCATTTGGATATTTCCGCTTCATAGACAGCACCCAGATTGGGCGCTGATTTCCCATGTTTTTCCCATATTTCTGCACGGTCCGCTTCATCCGCGCCACAGCATCAAATGCATCCTCATTAATACATATATATACAGTCTCTGCTTCTGCAGCCATCGCTCCCAAAATCGCCCCAATCACAATTTTACCCGGACTTTCCATCATCAGGCGGTATCCGGAAGTGATATAAGGCTCATTGGCAAAACCATTGACAATTAAAACCTCCGATTTCGGTAATCTTTTTTTCGGCAGACCAATCCTGTGCATCGCCTGAGCCATAGCTTTTCTTCCAAAATCTACTGCAAAGGGATGCCACTCTCTGGCTTTTTCATTTTCCTTACGGATTTTCACATAAGGTTCAAATACCCCGGGAGCCCTTTGATAATCTGTTACTTCCTCCACATAGCCGGCAATGCTCGCATGAACACAGGCCTCATCCTCAGACTCGGCCTCACCGATGACCTGCCCACGGCAGACATATTCCCCCGGAAGCACTGTCGGCCGGCAGATAGCCTCTCCGTTCTGGCTCAGAGAAATACAGACCCGCTCCGGCATATACCCTTCAAAAGCTTTTTCCCGGGTCAACTGTTCCCATGCCTCTTCATATACATTTATTCCACGGCTTCTGCCCATGTTGTCACACTCCATCCTCAAAATTCTTAAATAGTATGTGTGCCGGGCATTTGATTTATTCGTAAAAATACCCGATATTCATCCATCGTCAAAACAGACAAATATCGGGCATTCTCATTCAATTAATTATTTTTTCTCTTCCTCCATGGATTCGATAATGGCATCTGCCAATACATCCAGCTCGCTGGCCTTCTCTGCTTTCAATGTGGAAGCCAAAGACAGACGGCTGCTGAGTACGGTCATATTCTTCATTTCATCCTGAATAAATTTCTCCATCAAGTCACCGGACTTGCATGCCCAGGAACCATTTTCCACAATGGCAAATGTTCTGTTCTGAAGATTCAGCGCCTTCATATCCATCAGGTAATTGTGCATTACCGGATAAATACCCAGATTATAAGTCACACTGGCAAGGACGATATGACTCAGGCGGAAGGTCTCGGAAATCAGGTAAGACACATGGGTATTGGATACGTCGTACATAACCACATTGGTCATACCCTTTTCACAGAGCTTCGCTGCCAAAGCCTGAGCTGCTGCTTCTGTATTTCCATACATAGATGCGTAGGCGATCATAACACCCTTTTCTTCCGGCTCATAAGTACTCCAGTGCTGATATTTATCAAGAAGATATCCAAAATCCGAACGCCATACCGGACCATGAAGCGGACAGATAAATTTAATATCATTGACGATACCTGCGGCTTTCTTTAAGAGAAGCTGTACATGAGGACCATATTTACCAACGATATTTGTATAATAACGTCTTGCATGGTCAATCCAGTCACGGTCAAAGTTCACTTCATCATTAAACAGCTTGCCATCCAAAGCTCCAAAGGAACCAAAGGCATCGGCTGCAAATAAAACACCATCGGTCACATCAAAGGTCACCATAGCCTCCGGCCAGTGTACCATCGGTGCAGCCACGAAGGTCACCGTATGTTTTCCAAAACAGCGTGTATCTCCTTCTTTGACCTCATCCAGAGTGTGTCCATCTACATGGAAATCAAACTGGCGCATGAGCATAAAAGCCTTTTCTGTACTGATGATCGTCACATTCGGATAACGGAGAAGAACTTCTTCGATGGAAGCTCCATGGTCCGGTTCCATATGGTTGATGACCATATAATCCAATGGACGGCCATTAAGGACATGTTCCAGATTTTCAAGGAACTGACGGCAGGAGGACCAGTCAATCGTATCAAAAAGGACGGTCTTTTCATCCATCAGCACATAAGCGTTATAGGAAACCCCTTCCGGGATTGGGTGAATATTTTCAAATAAAGACAAACGATGGTCATTGGCACCAATCCAATATAAATCTTCCGTTACATTTCTCACACAATACATGGCTCTTCCTCCTATTCTTCAATAAACTGCTCTTTTCCTTCACCACCTTCCGGACAAACCCACTCTTCCGGCAGTTTTTCAAATAAAGTTCCTGGGAATACTTCACTTTCTTCGTCACCGATCTCCGGATTATATTCATAACCGCAGCCGCTGCAGATATAACTCTTTCCAATTGGTTCCGGCTTCGGCGGTGTCGGACGTTTCATCTTAATCATCGGTACCGGTGCCGACTGTTTCGGCTCTCCGTTATCCAATGCCTTTGTCAATAATGGAAGAATCTCCATCACATCGCCCACAATACCATAGTCACAGTTTTTGAAAATCGGCGCATTGCCGTTTTTATTGATCGCCACAATTGTTGAAGCGTCCTTAATTCCTTTCAAATGCTGGCTGGCCC
>CATYEA010000153.1 GCA_958405355.1 uncultured Lachnospiraceae bacterium | reverse complement strand
AAAGGCGGCATTGAGCTGTGCCGCTGCCGGAGCAGATATTGTGGCTCCGTCAGATATGATGGACGGACGGATTGGACATATGCGCCGGGCGCTGGACGACAATGGCTTTGGCGATGTGTTGATTATGGCCTATAGTATCAAATATGCGTCGGCCTACTATGGACCATTTCGGGAGGCAGCCCATTCGGCGCCGTCTTTTGGGGACCGGAAAACCTATCAGATGGATTGGCGGAATAAAAAGGATGCTCTTATTGAAGCAGAGCTGGATATGGAAGAAGGGGCCGATATTCTCATGGTCAAGCCAGGACTGGCTTATCTGGATATATTAAAGGCCATTGCCGATGAATTTCCGCTGCCTGTATGTACCTATAGTGTAAGCGGTGAATATTCCATGATGAAAGCAGCCGCTCTCAATGGATGGATCGATGAGAAACGGGTCGTTATGGAGACAATGACGGCAATGAAGCGGGCCGGGGCAAAGATGATTATTACCTACTATGCGCTGGATATTGCCCGGTGGCTGAAGGAGTGAAAAATCATGGATAAAAGTCAGGAGATTTTTGAAAAAGCCTGCCGGTTAATGCCGGGCGGTGTGAGCAGTCCAGTCCGGGCTTACCGGGCCGTAGGAATGACGCCAAGGTTTATTGAGCGGGCAAAGGGCAGCCATATTTACGATGTGGATGGCCACGACTATATTGATTATATCGGTTCCTGGGGACCGATGATGCTGGGACACGCCGATCCGGAAGTGGCGGAGGCCATCTGCCAGGCGGTGTACCGGGGAACAAGCTACGGCGCACCGACAGAAGGGGAAGTGACCCTCTGTGAAATGATTATCGATGCGGTGCCTTCCGTGGAAATGGTTCGATTGGTGAACTCAGGAACAGAAGCAGTCATGAGTGCCATTCGTGCGGCGAGAGGTTATACGGGCCGGGATTATATTGTGAAATTTGAGGGGTGTTATCACGGACATTCGGACGGACTTTTAGTGAAAGCCGGATCGGGTCTGATGACCCAGAATGTTCCGGACAGTGCGGGAGTACCGGAGGCTTATGCATCCAAAACATTGACGGCAGCTTATAATGATCTGGACAGCGTGAAGGCTTTGTTTGAGACTTATGGCAATCAGATTGCAGCCCTTATTGTGGAGCCGGTGGCGGCAAATATGGGTGTTGTTCTTCCGAAACAGGGATTTCTTGAAGGCTTGCGAAAAATTACGGAGGATTATGGAAGTGTCCTTATTTTTGACGAGGTCATTACCGGATTTCGACTGGGCTACTCAGGCGCTCAGGGGTATTACAATATTATGCCGGATATGACGACCATGGGGAAGATTATCGGCGGAGGGATGCCATTGGCAGCCTACGGCGGTCGAAAAGAGATTATGGAAATGGTGGCGCCATCCGGTCCGGTCTATCAGGCGGGAACCCTTTCGGGAAATCCGACGGCGGTGGCCGCTGGGGTAAAAACACTGGAAATATTAAAGGCCCATCCGGAGATTTATAGACAGGCCGAATTGCAGGCAGAAAAACTGGAAAAGGCTTTTCTTGAAAATATTAAAAAATATCATGTGGATGCGGTGTGTAACCGGGCTGGTTCATTGATGAGTATTTTCTTTACAAAACAGCCTGTGACGGATTATCCTTCAGCGGCATCCTCAGATTTGCAGCGTTTTAAGGAATATTTCGCAGCCATGCTGGAAGAAGGTATTTATATTGCACCATCCCAATTCGAAGCTTTGTTTGTCAGCGGTGTTCATTCGGACGAGGATATTCGGCGGACAGAAATGGCCATTGAAAAAGCTCTTGGACAGTGGGCGAAAGGGCAGATCCCATGCATTGGCTGATGATCGGCGGCACCAGTGAGTCTGTGGAAGCCGTAAAATATCTGATATCCAAAAAAGTGGATATTACCGTATCAGCGGCGACGGATATGGGTGCAGCTCTTTATAAGGATTTTCCTGTGAAATTATGGATTGGCTATTTGAATAAGGAACAGTTTATTCAGAAGATGAAAGCGAAAAATATCACCCATGTGCTGGATGCTTCCCACCCTTATGCGGTGGAAGTGACCCGAACGGTAAAAGCCGCTTGTCAGGAATTGGGATTGAACTATTTCAGATATACCCGGCGGGATGCGATAGATGCCGGAAAAATGGCCCTGGATATTTATACGGCGGCGGATGGACATGAGGCGGCTGAGGTCTTAAATAAACTGCCGGGCAATGCGGCGCTGCTGACCGGAGTAAAAACGCTGGATATTTACCGGGATAATGTGGAGCATTTTCAGGAACGTTGTTATGCAAGGGTATTGGATAATGAAACTTCAAAGCTACGATGCCGGGAGATCTTTGAGAATGAAAGTCATTGGCAGGCTCAGATGCCGCCTTTCGATGTTGAGGCCAACCGGAGATTCTTGAAGGAGAGCAGAGCCAGGGTGCTTGTTACGAAAGACAGCGGCGCGGCTGGTGGTCTGCCGGAAAAACTGGAGGCGGCGCGGCTTGAAGGCGTTTCTGTGGTTTTGATCCGCAGACCGGAGGAAAAGGATATTTTGGAAAATCTGGACAGATTGGATGTGTATTTTACATGACAGAATATTTTGAATTACTGGATGAAGAAGGAAATTGCATTGGTAAAGTGAAGGAGCGGGAGGCCGTACACCGGGACGGCGATCTGCATGGCGGTTCTCATATTTGGGTTATTCGGGATATAGAGCCGGATGGCCGATTTCAGGTGCTTCTTCAGCGCCGCCGGTATGATAAGGATTCCTTTCCCGGATGCCTGGATGTTTCCAGTGCGGGACATATGACCCAGGGAGAGACTTTTTTGTCGACAGCCCTCCGTGAGTTGGAAGAAGAACTTGGTATTCGGACAACAGAAGATCATTTACAATATCTTTTTAAACAGTTGGTGGGTGGTGATTTTGTATTTTATGGCCAGCCCTTTAAAAATTATGAGGTCAATTTTGTTTATTTGCTGAAACCGGATGTTTCTCTGGAAACACTGAATTATCAGAAGGAAGAAATCGAAGAATTAGTCTGGATGGATTCGGAGGAGATTTTGTCAGAAATTCGGAAAGGCAATCCGGAGTTCTGCATTTGGGAAGAGGAATATGGCCGTTTTCTTGAGACTGTAAAAAAGGTTTTGTAAAGGAGAGAAGAGATGGACAGAGGGGAAATTTTGCATCATTCCGAAAGGAGTTCTGTCATGCCCCGGCTAATGATTGGGGGAACTCAGAGCGGCTGTGGGAAGACAACGGTGACGGCTGCGATACTTTCGGCGCTGACAGCGCGGAAAATGAAGCTTGCACCCTATAAATGCGGTCCGGATTATATTGACCCTATGTTTCATCGCCGGATTAAAGGGACGCCTTCGATTAATCTGGACAGTGTTTTTTTAGAGCCTGAGCAACTCCGGCAGATTTTTGCCTGGCATATGCAGGAAAAAGACATGGCCCTTGTTGAAGGTGTTATGGGCTATTATGACGGTCAGGGCAGTGGTGACAAAGGCAGCAGTTATCATGTGGCGTCAATTACAAAAACGCCGGTTGTACTGGTTGTGCGGCCAGAAGGAACCGCACTGTCAGCGGCGGCCATGATTCAGGGATTTAAAAATTTTCGGGAAGATTCCATAATTCAGGGGGTTATTCTCAACGGAGTCCGGGAGGGGATGTATGCTTTTTACCGGGAACTGATCGAAGGGGAGACCGGACTGAAAGTCTATGGATTTTTGCCGAAGGATTCTAAAGTTTCCTTAGAGAGCCGTCATCTGGGGCTTGTAACCGTTGCAGAGCAGAAGCAGTTATCGGAAAAACTGGCTATTCTGGGTGAGCTGGCCGAAACATACATAGACCTGGATGGACTGATTGAACTCGCTGAAACTGCGGAGCCAATAATATTGCATGACACTTTTTCAACAATTTCTCCGGTGGGGCACGTTCGTCTGGCCGTGGCTGTGGATGAGGCATTTTGTTTTTATTATGAAGATAATCTGGAGCTTTTGCGTCAGCTTGGAGCCGAATTGATATCGTTTAGTCCGATGAAAGATGTTCATCTGCCGGAAAATATTCAGGGGATTTATTTTGGCGGCGGTTATCCGGAACTTTACGCAAAGAATCTTTCAGAGAATGAAATGATGAAAGAGGAAATCCGGAAGGCGGCTAAAAGAAATATTCCAATCATCGGAGAGTGCGGCGGATATATGTATTTGTCTGAGAGTATTGAGGATGGTGATGGGAAAATCTGGTCTATGGTGGGAATTGTCCCGGGAAAATGCAGGATGACAAAGACACTCGGGCCGTTTGGCTATGTTACCGGAACTTGCCGGAAAGACAGCCTGATCGGCCGGGAAGGGGAAACATTTCTGGCCCACGAATTTCATTATTCTTTAATGGAGGGCGGCACGGCGGATTTTTCTCTGTCGAAATCTAATGGACGAAGCTGGAGCGGCGGCACAGCTTCGAAGTATTTATATGCAGCCTATCCTCATTTATATTTTTACGCAAATCCGGAAATTGCAGAAAATTTTGTGCGGGCAATGGAGGAAGTAACGTATGTTGATTAAATTGGCAGCGGCCTTTTTGCTGGATGCTGTTTTTGGCGACCCGGTCTGGCTCTATCACCCAATCCGTGTCATTGGAAAGTGGATTTCTCTGATGGAAAAATGTTTGCGCCGGTGTTTTCCAGTGAATCAGCGGGGAGAACGGCTGGCCGGTATATTTTTGGTGGTTTTTGTGGTTTTGCCGTCTTTTTTTCTGACGGCAGGAATCCTTTACCTGGCAGGCAAACTTCATCCGTGGCTGGCATTTGTTTTGGAAGTTTTCTGGATGTACCAGATTTTGGCGATGAAGTGTCTGAAAGTTGAGGCATTGAAGGTCTATGATGCGCTGGCGCATCATGATATCAGAGAGGCCAGACAGAGGCTGTCCTGGTTGGTCGGCCGGGATACGGAAAATCTTTCAGAAGAAGAAATTGTTAAAGCAACAGTGGAAACAGTGGCGGAAAATACGACGGATGGAGTGATTGCGCCGATGATTTTTATGGCCATCGGCGGCGCACCTTTGGGATTTGCCTATAAAGCCGTCAATACACTGGATTCGATGGTCGGCTATCGGAATGAGAAATATCGCTATTTTGGTACGGCTTCAGCCAGAACCGATGACGTGGCAAATTTTATTCCGGCTCGCTTATCTGGGCTTCTGATGGTATTTGCATCTGTTTTTTGCCGTTATGATACGGCGGGAGCCTGGCG
>CATYEA010000152.1 GCA_958405355.1 uncultured Lachnospiraceae bacterium | reverse complement strand
AAAACGCCGTATAGCCGCAGCGATGTTCATATACCTTTTTCCCATTTATAAAAACTTCACTCTCATGGGCAACACCTTCAAACGTGAGAGAAACACTTTTTCCTTTCCAGTTTTCCGGCACAAACATTCGCCTGCGGTATCCGCTCACCATTTGATAGAGTTCTTCGTCAAAATAATGAAAGGGCAGCTCTTTACAAGTATGGGGAAGCCGGACTTCTTCCATTCTGCTTTCATCAAAGGCCGTAAAACACATGGCATCCTCATAGGTTTCAGAAAATTTCCAGCCATCATTTAAATAAATCCGTTCTCTCATCTTTCTTCTACCCAATACATGTATATCTGCTTCCTTTCTATTTTCTAAATTTCTAGCCCTCTCTATCTTTTGTTAGATCGTAACTCTCGGCAATCATTCTTTTTATATCCGTTTCCGGAACCGTCCCGTCCAGGATAATAGAATTCCAATATTTCTTATTCATGTGATATGCAGGTACGACTGACAGAAATGTGTTTCGCCACAAATCCCGCCACTCCAGATCACATTTTACATTTACCCAAATACATCCGTTTCTCTCATAAATTAATGCAAAAGTTTTTCTATTATTTCTATGTCTCATAACTGTCCAGTTCGAATCATGAAAAGGATAGTCCTCATAAGTATTCTTAAAAGACAAACAATATTCTATAACTTCATCTCGTCTTTTCACTTAACATCCCTCATTTGTATTCTAGTGTAACATATGGAATACTTTTTTCCAATATCACGGTCTTAACTTTCCATAGACACACTAACCGTTACATAAGAAAATCCAGTAAAAGAACTGCAATACTACAATCTCTTTTACTGGATTTTCTTATAAATAGAATAATTACTTCTTTTTCATCTTATAAACTGCCAATGTAATAATAACGGAAGCAGAAACAGCCAACAGAACAAACCACACCAGGATGTTTGCACTGTCTCCTGTCTTTGGCGATTTGGTTTCTGTTTTTGTATTCGTCTCAGTTTTCGTATTCGTCTCGCTCTTTTCCTCTTCTTTAGGATTAGTCTCCGAAACCTCTTTTTCCTTAATTGTAAACTGAGTCGATGCATCGCCATTCTGAGAACGGATAGTCAATGTATGTGTTCCCGCTGTCAGTGTTTCAAGATAAGCAGATTTCAAAGTGACAACCATGCTTTCTTCATCCACCGTATAATTAACACCATCAACGACGGTTCCATCCACCAATACACTGATAAAGTCTGCAAATGCCGCATCCGATTTAAAAATCAGAACAGCCTGGGTTCCTTTCTTCCATGAACCATTCATACCTTCGATAATCTGCGGAGACGTTACACCAATGGCCGGAGTTATGACATAATCGCATACTGTACATATCTGAGCTGTTTCAGCCGTCGCTTCGGCCCCCGGAATATGAGCTGCCTCATCTTTCTTTTCACCGCAAACTGAGCATTCATACCAATGCATTTCTCCATCCATAGACCATTCTGTTTTCCATTCATGAACATGTCCTGGTTCTGGTATCGTCACAGTAACCGTACAAGCTGCACCGAAACTACCGTCTTCTGTCGTTACAATGATCACAGACGTACCAGCGGCCACTGCGGTGACCTTACCGTTTTCATCAACCACAGCTACGGATTCATCGTCTGAATTCCATATAACATTCTTATTTGACGCATCCTCCGGAAGAACTGTTGCAATCAGATTTTCACTGGTTCCTTCTCCAGTCAATTCAATTTTTTCTTTATTCAAAGCAACTGATGTTACAGGAATCGCAACCGGTATTTCTCCAGGTGCATTATTCTCAACAAGATACTTCGACAAATCCGGAATTTCCGTAATGGAACCCCAATATGTGCCTGTATCCACATTATCGCTCTCACTGGCAATATTTTTTCCATCAATTAAATTACGGTTTGTATTTCCGGACAGAAGAACACCCTCGGCCATAGCCAGTCCAGCCCCGGTTCCCGCTTTTGGCTGATAGGAATTGCCGCCTTCCAGATAAGCAGACGCTGTGGAAATAGTTCCATTTCCTGAGACAGCATTTCCGCCGTCATCATAAGTACCCTTTCCTCCCACAGCAATCAGTTTGCCTGGACCGGTGATGGAGGCATTATCAAGAATTATTGCCGTACCGCCCACAGAAGTTGTTGCATCATAACCACCGCCATATACGGCCAATACAGAACCTTCGGTGATATTTAAAGTTCCATTTTTCACCATAAGTCCGGCCTGTCCTGCATAGCTCTTTCCTGTGGATGCATCTGTCCCCGTCGCCGCTTCATCACCTCGGATAAATACCTGACCGCTGATATTTACATCACCTTCAATCACTACGACAGGATTCGTATTTTTACGCGCTTCATTGCCATTTGGAATAAAGTTTGTGTTGGAATAAATCTTTGAATTTTCCAGTATTGCGCCATCCCGTAAAATCAACTGACCATTAATGGATGCACCGTTCAGGAACTCACCGGAATCTCCATATCCATTATAATTCATGGAAAATGTTCCGCCACTGGCCACATCTACAATGCCCTGTACTGTTGAATCTCTGAGAACAAGAGTACCGCCGTCTTCCACAACAACGCGGACACTGCTCAAAATATCCATATTCACAAAGGTCAGATTGCAGCCGTCAGGAATAACAAGTGTCTGAGTTGTTTCACTGCCCTCAGGAATTGCATATCCCAGTTCACCATAAGTGCCACTGGTATGAGAACCATACCAGGCTTTGATATCTGTCGGAACAGTTACGACATTGTCTGCCGTATCAAAGTTTTTCATTGCCCACGGTTCCATATCATACATATACTTCCCATCACTGGTCTGTGTACAATTATCCAGAGTAAGCTGGTCTTCCAGATATTCCTGCCCATCATATATTTTGAAAATCAATTCATTACTTGTGGCCGCACGTCCCTGATCATCTGTAACCGTCACACTGATCGGATATGTCCCCTTAACCGACGGAGTTCCGGCCAGAGTAATAGAACTGTCATAAACAGAATAAACCCCTGCCATTCCGCAGCTGCCATCAAGATTAACCTTTGTATTCTTTGTATCAATTGTAATGCCGGAATCACTCAATGGTTTCCAGTCATCCTCCATTGGCTCCGCATCTTTTTCAACAAGTGCTGCTTCCACAATGGCATTACTGTTTTTATTTTCCGTAACACCAGTAGATGCACCACTGATGGCGTCATAGCCTTTCTGATTGACAAGTGCAGATTCAAAGTAACCTACCAGACGCACATAAAGTGTATGCTCATCTCCCGGCTCCTCACTGTCATCAACCGGTTTGGCACTGACTTCACCAGCCACAACCGTCACCTTCAACCGCATATCCTTATAAGCCGGATTTGTGATTGTAAGAATATCTCCGGATTTAAAAGGTACACCGCTCATTTTATCAAAATAAATGGCATTGTTTTCTTTATCCAGGTAATACTTTGTTCCGTTTAAGGCCATCTTATATTCGGTCTCTTCCAGAACTTCCCCATTGCATGAAACAGATGAAATTCCCTGTACAAAGTCATTGCCATCGATTTTAAGTGTAAAATATGTAGGATCCGAAGTCTCTACAGTAACTGATGGTATCTCTGTTTTCTCAAGACCGCATACCGTACATTTTCCATTTACAAAATTATGATCACCAAGCTCACCATATTCTTCACCACATACTTCACATACGGCCTTCTGAAGACATGTTGCTGTACCCCCTGTATGGGTATGTTCATCGCCGCCGCCCTGACCGGATTTAATTGCGGCTGTATGATTTGTCTTATCCAATTCCAGAATCAAATCTGCATAACCATCTGCCGAAATTACACACTCCGCTGTATCACCTTCAAATTGCTCGCCAATTAATATATAATGGCTGCTGGCGTCAGCATAAAACGATGTGTTATTCCAGACACTATAGGAACTCTCTACTTTCGTATATATGGTTCCTCCCACTGTGATACCTGTCACTGCACCCAGCCAATCCGCTGCACTATCCGGAAATGTGATCTGAAAATCATAACCAAAATTAGATTTACATTCCAGAATCTCGCCCGGCGGCGACCCAGCAGCCTCTGCGCTAATCATCTGCGCTGCACTGGCAGTGACAATCAATGCTAATGCCATAAGAAACGCTGATAGCTGCTTTACTAACTTTTTCATAAGAGCCCTCCTTTTCATCGACTTCAGTCAATTAGTTTTAACTAATTTTATCATTCAGGACTCTCATAAGCAATGTTCCTATTGATTGGATTTTCTCAAAGCCGTAATATATTTTTTATTTCGATAATTGAAAAATCGGCTTTATATCCGCGTGAAAAAAGCATCTGCCAGTCCTCACACTGACAGATTTTTCTGCCACTTTTTCTCTAATATCAACCAGACCAAAAACCACCCTGCAAGGTGAATGCATAAAATCCATATACTTGATATTGCCACATTTCTATTTCCGGAGAGCAGTTCCATCACCCCACGGAAAGTCGCCGTTGACGGAACCACATTGCAGATGACCGCTAAAAACCCTTTTACATCCATTAAGTAAGCAAACATAGGCACTGCCATAAACAAGATCATGAGAACTTTGATATAGACGATTCCCACCATTAGCCCTTCCGAGAGTTTTCCAATTAACAGCCCAAATATGGATGCTACAAAGGATGACAGGTTCATTAGTATGACCAGAACTGCTATTTCCATCGCCGGTAGATGGATACCTATCAAAGCTGTCAATGCTGCTGACAGAAAACCAAAGACAAACCCGACTGCTGTTTTCTGCAGCGCATACTGTATGCGTGTCATTGGCAATATCTCATTTATAAAAGCAACCCCGTCCTCTTTCTCTGATATCATGTTTACCGCATTAAACGTGCATCCCATAAACATTGCCACAATTAATGTAAGGATCATGAATAGGTTTTGGTAATTTTCCATCACATCTGGCTGCGTCCTTTTTTGCACCGGGATGTCTGCATACTCTCCCCTTATGGCATAAAGCTCCGGGAGAGTATCTGCCGTTTCCCGGAATATTTCAAGCTCATCTCCGGATATGATTGTCTTTATCCCTTTCCCATCCATTTCCACACCGATCAACGTTGTAGAAGGTTCATTTACTGCATCTACAAGCTGTTCCCAGTCCGCACATTCTGTCACTGTTCCATATCTCTCAAGCCAAAGGACCGTATCTTCAGGCACCGTATTCTCTATAACTGCAAAATGCAGCTCTCCTACTGCCGAAAAATCGATAGAACCAATAAACTGTA
>CATYEA010000151.1 GCA_958405355.1 uncultured Lachnospiraceae bacterium | reverse complement strand
CCGGACTTCTATACATTCTGTGCTCATAAAATTCCTCCTCCCGATTGTTCAGGAGTCATTCTACACTCTCCCCATAAGGGGAGAGTCAAGCACTTTTAATAAAAAAGCTCTAAATTTTTCTAATACCAGCGAGTCATCGGCAGTTCATTGTTCACATCATTGCTGAATAATATCTGGTGAAGGTCGATAATTCCGTTATTGAATGTGGCCGCGCAGGAACATAAATAAAGCTCCCACATACGCACAAATTTTTCATCAAACATGGCCGCAACTTCTTCCCGATGCTCC
The DNA here is from genome assembly GCA_958405355.1 of uncultured Lachnospiraceae bacterium. Classification (GTDB taxonomy): domain Bacteria; phylum Bacillota; class Clostridia; order Lachnospirales; family Lachnospiraceae; genus Frisingicoccus. The sequence goes on along the minus strand of CATYEA010000151.1, from coordinate 4,985 downwards.
TGAAAATTCCGGTTCCAGCAAAGCAGGGTCCGGTTATAATGCCGGCGCAGACTTTCCACATCCAGTGTGTAGAAACGCACATCTCCCGCAATGTTAATGATTTCTCTCAAGCTTGGAACAACACCGCCCGGGAAAATGTATTTTTTCACCCAGGCATCTCCCGGATGTTCCTGTAAAGCGCTGATATAATGAAGTAAAAACAAGCCGCCCGGCGCCAAAACACTCTTTACACACTTCATATACTGTTCGTAATTTTCCCGTCCCACATGTTCAAGCATACCAACACTGACTACCCTGTCGAACTTCATACCTGATTTCGGCAAATCCCGGTAATCCAGCAGTTTAACCTCCAGACAACCTTCCAAATGTTCCTGCTCGATACGCTCCTGAAACTTCTTCGCCTGCTCCGAACTCAACGTGATTCCAACGCCATGGATTTTGTATTTTTTCGCTGCACGAATCAGTAAAAATCCCCAGCCGCATCCAATATCACAGAGGCTCATACCTTCCTTCAAATCCAGCTTTTCCAGAATACGGTCCACCTTGTTGCACTGAGCTTCATAAAGACTGTCCTCTTCATTTTTAAAATATCCGCAGGAATAACTTAATGTTTCATCCAGCCACAGCTTGTAAAAATCATTTCCGATATCGTAATGAGAAGATACTTCCTTTCTCTGATTCTTTTTGGAGTTGGAAGGGAATATGATATGTTTCAGTTTCTTTTTATCCGTAGAAAACTTTCCCATCTGTCCCATAAACATATTCAGTGTTTCATATAAATCGCCTTTAATTTCCAAATCGCCGTTCATATAGGCCTCACCTAAAGTAATAGACGTACTGGTCATCAAATCCGACACCTTTGGTACTTTATGAAAAATGACGGTGAAGGCTGGCTCTCCTTCACCGATAATATGCTCCTCGCCGTTTAAAACGACAGCAAAAGGGCACCTGTCAAATCTGCCCATAAATTTAATAAATTCATTTTCAAGTAATCCCATGATGTCAACCTCCTTGACAAAAAATGTGTGGAAAAGGCCCTTACTGGCTCTCATCCACACATCAATGACAAATCTTATTTGATAAGCTTATGGTATGCTTTTTAGAGTCAGATGTTCAAGCCCACAACCACATGCTTATTATTTTCCTGTTTTACACATTTTAACGCCTTCGATTAAAAAATTCAAGTTTAAATTAGTTTTTCACAAACCCCGCAGAATATGCAGACAAATACATTGGCACCCACATGACTTCTTTTAAAGTGAACGCAGATTTCTGCGATATCTGAGCAATTCTTCCTCACCCACGCTACCGATGATTTCATCCAGTACATCCAGCAGTTTCACTTTATCTTTCGGAAGACTTCCCTGCAACTGAACCGCATTGGACGCACCCAATGCGGCAAAAATCACCGGTATATCCAGATTTTCTATCAAAGTTTTCAGCTCCCTGTATTTTTCAATTTCCCCTTCTTCCTGCCATCTGCCATTTTTAATTTCCTGATATAACTCCGATTCCGGATAAATTGTCAACATATTTGTCCCGATTAACTTTGGATGGATCTGATTGCAGATTTCTGCGGTCCGTTTCGCTCCTATTTCGCCGCGTCCGGCTCCGGATATGCCGGTCAGATAAAAGAAATTGTAACTGATTCCGGCCCGGTCCAGCCGTTTGCATTGCGCCACAATATCTTTCGATAAATATCCTTTATTCATAAAACTTAAGGCTTCATCATCTCCTGTTTCAATGCCAATGGTCAATCCATCATAACCGATCGCTTTTAACTGTTCCAATTCTTCATCTGTTTTTGCCGTCACATCCGTTACCCTGGCAAAACAACCGATGGTTCTGTTTTCTGAAAAATACTTCCGTACCATTTTTCCGATCGTGAGTAATTTTTCTGTTTTCAGCACAAAGGGATTTGCCCCGGTTAAAAAAGTCCTGGAAACTTTATAATGTTTCCATAACCCATATTGCCTGCTGGCCTCTCTTAAATCTGCTTCCACATCCTCCATCGGTGACATTCGAAAAGAAAAGGGAAGGTCATCATATAATGTACAGAATTTACATTTGTGATGGGTGCATCCTGCTGTAACCTCAATCAAAAGAGACGATGCCTCATAGGGCGGTCTCCATATCGTTCCTGTATAATGCATAGTTATCCACTCCTCAAAAAATAAAATTCAAACAGTTCTTAAGAATCCGGCCGTCTGTTTATATACAAAAGCCTACAAAAAACCGCCGAATTATTCAAGTACGGTCTTTTTTAAGACCAAGTATCAAAAAAGACCCTGTCTTGTTTTTATTTTTTATTTTGGCTATACTGTTTTTGAAGAATGAAAGGAATGATAAGGATGGCAGATAATAAATTTAATCATACAGAAGTGATTGCACGATGTGTCCCTATGAGTATGCTCCAGTCTGTTTTGAGCGGAAAATGGAAAATATTGATTTTATGGTATGTCTCTTTTTATAAAGTACAGCGTTTCGGAGAATTAATGCGCCGCCTTGACGGCATCACCCAATCCACCTTGACCAGACAGCTCCGTGAGCTTGAAAAGGACGGCTTCCTCCACCGTAAGGTTTACAACGAAATTCCTCCTAAAGTTGAATATACCTTAACCGAATTGGGTGAAAGTTTTATTCCGGTACTCCAAACAATGATGACCTGGAGCGAGACCTATCTATGTCCGGAATACCAGAATCCATATAAATAACCTATTGTTCGAACTGCGCCGCAGCCTGCTCAAGCAGCCCGCGTATTTCCAGATGCTGCTTCTTCGCATTCATACAGGCAAAAAGGTCGGGAATGGAAATCTGTTTCGGGATTTTCATCCATATGTAACCCCTCATAAACAATTTACGGTCAATCTCAATGACTCATTTATTTTGACTGAACCAACCAAATATCTGATGTATAATTCCCAATGCCGCCCACGAAGTAATATCATTAACATCCAACGGCGGTGCTACTTCCACAATGTCCATGGCTTTCACGGGAAGGCTATTAAAAATACCTTTTATGATTTCAAGCAATTCCCGGCTGCTCAGACCACCAGACACCAGAGTCCCGGTTCCCGGTGCACAGGCTGGGTCTAAAACATCAATGTCCAATGTCACATATAGTGCATCATAGCCCTGATAACGCTTTTTCAGAGATTGAATTACTTTTTGCGGCCCTTCCCGATAAACATCTACAGCGCGTATGGTTTTAATCGCCGGATTTTTTTCTAACGTTTTTAACTCATCCAATTCTGCCACCCGAATCCCCACAAACGTCAAATCTCTACCCGAAATAACAGACTCTAATGCTCTTGCTTCCGTACAGGCATGAGACCATCTGTGTCCATCATATTGGCTGCATAAATCATAATGTGCATCGAAGTGAATCACGCCTATTCTGGCATCCGCTTTCATCTCCTTCTGATACCTTCCAAATGCCCTATGAAGCGGAATTGAGACAGAATGATCACCACCGATAAAAATGCAAAATTTCTCATACTGCATTAATTGATAAGCCTCTTCTTTCACCTGTCTAAAGTATGCCTCCCAGTCCAATGTCACCGGTATATCACCCAGGTCATATAAAAGCTCTTCATCAACAGGAATCATGTCTTCCGTCACATCCGACATATCCACGGATAACTCCCGAATTCTTTTTGGCCCTTCCGATGCCCCTTTTTTTAAACTGACTGCATTATCAAACGGAATGCCCATAATACAAATTTTCGCATCTTCCGGTTTTTTTGCTGACCACCGCAGCCACGAATCTTGTTCTATCTTAGAAAACTTCATTTGCCACCTCACCTGAATTCATGTTTCCTATTATACACCTCATACTGCATTCGGTCATCCTCTTTAAAATCTTTTGCTTTCATTATTTAAAATTTACCATTAACATTCTGCCATATGGATTCATCGGCGATGGTTTCCATGACATTCCAGTGTTCTGTAATCTTGCCATTTTCTACACGGAATAAATCATAGTAAGCTGTCGACACACCGCCAAAGGTTCCTTCACTGACAGCCAGACAATAATTGCCGTCAGCTAACACCTGATATGTTTATAAAAAAATATATCTCCCCAAAACACTTTTTATTAAATATAGGTCGCCAAATAACTTTTTCGCACTTCTTCCGGTACAAGCCTTCCACCTGTAGCCCAGGCAATTTGAGTAGCATTTAAAAGAACTTCCGGACTTAAACCATGCTCTTCACAATATTTTCTGGAATCGTCATAATGAAGCAACCCGCATGGACCGCAAAAGGCCGCACAGCTGGACGGTTCAATGGAAATCTGTTCAGAAATGTATAAAAGCCGGAGATAATCATAAAGCTTAGCATCCTCCACCGTAAATTCTCCGGAGAGAAGATTTGTCATAATCCGGGTAACAAAACCGGAGGGACTGGCACAGGCCAGACCGTCAGCCTCCGTTATGCCAGAAATTCCAAAATCATGTACATTTGCTTTCTCAAATTCCTGAGTGGCGATTCCTAGAAGCACCGACGGACATAAAACCGGTCCCGTAAAGAAGCAATGTACGTTGTCCTTAAAAATTCTTTTTAAACCATAAGCCACGCCACCCGGCGCACCGCCGACGCCTGCGGGGATATAAACGATTAACGGATGACTCTCGTCCACAATAATTTGAGCATCATCCAACTGTTTTTTTAACCGCTTTGCTGCCACTGCATATCCCAGAAAAAGATTAACCGACTTCTCATCATCCACAAAATAACTCATCGGGTCCATATCCGACAATTTTCGTCCTTCTGCAACGGCTCTCGAATAATCATCGCTGTACTCAATGACATCGACTCCCTTACTGCGAAGCAAATCCTTTTTCCACTGTTTTGCATCGGCCGACATATGAACTTTTACTTTAAAGCCCAATGCCGCACTCATAATCCCAATCGAAAGCCCCAGATTCCCGGTAGAACCCACCTGTACTGTATATTGTCCGAAAAATACCTTCATATCATCATCG
>CATYEA010000150.1 GCA_958405355.1 uncultured Lachnospiraceae bacterium | reverse complement strand
TCCCAAGGCTCCTTGATTATAAAATATATCTATCGCTTTTTTCCACTACAATATTGACTTTTCCGGCTTCACCTATATAGGAAGAATTTGCACGAATCGTATCTCTGCTCTCAACGATACAATTCTCAATCACAGTGTTATCACCAATGTAAACATCATTCAGGATAATCGAATTCTTAATAACACAGTTATTACCTACATAAACCTTTTTAAACAGAATGGAATTCTGAACTTCGCCGTTCACAATACATCCGCTGGAAATCAAAGCGTTTTTGATTTTTGAACCCGGGTTGAATTTTGCCGGAGGCAAATCTTCAATCTTAGAATAAACATTCGGATAATCTCTGAAGAAGTATTCTCTGACATCCCGTTTCAGGAAATCCATATTGGTCTGATAGTAAGAATCAATGGTGGAAATATTCTGCCAGTATCCTTCATGTTTATATGCGAAAATCTTCTTTACGTCTTTGTATCTTACGAGAATATCCTGTACAAAATCGTTCCGGTTCTCTTCATGTGCTTTCTGAATCAACTCAATCAGTAAGCGGCGGCGGATAACATACACACCAATAGATACCGTGTTCGTCTGGGCAATCAGCGGTTTTTCTTCAAAATTCGTAATACGGCCATCTTCAGCCATCCGTATAATACCAAAACGATGGATATCCTCGGAAGCATCCGTCATATCCTTCACAGCGACAGTGATATCTGCTTTCGTCTGAACATGATAATCTAATATTTTTTCATAATCCATCTTATAAACACAGTCACCAGATGTGATGATCACATATGGTTCATGGCATCTTCTAAGAAAGTCCAGATTCTGATAAATAGAGTCTGCTGTTCCCATATACCAGGAGCTGTTTTCTTCGGTAATAAATGGGGTCAGAACATACAAACCTCCCTGTTTACGTCCAAAATCCCACCATTTTGAAGAGTTTAAATGCTCATTCAGAGAACGGGAGTTATACTGGGTCAATACGGCTACTTTCTGAATATGAGAATTGCTCATATTACTCAAAACAAAATCGATGCACCGATAGCTGCCGGCTACTGGCATCGCAGCAACTGCTCTCTTTTTGGATAACTGACCCATCCGGTTATTGCTGCCTCCTGCTAATACAATTCCAACTGCTTTCATTACATCTCACCTGCCTTAACTATAGCTTGTCCACTGGCCAGCAGTCCGTCCGGATAATCTGCTGCATCTGTTTTTCCCACAATCGCTGTATTTTTACCAATCTTCACACCGGAAGGAATGGTGGAATTTTCTGCAACAGTCACCAAATCAAAGGCGTATACCTTTGGATTCAATGCACTTTCCGCATATTCTCCCACACTAAATATAACATCGTCTCCGATTTCAACGTTCTCAGCTACGATACCTTTATCAATCCGACAATTTTTTCCAATATGTGTTCCGCTCATAACAATGGAATCCCGCACAACAGTGCCTTCATCAATAACTACACCGGATCCAATAACACTATTATAAACTTCGCCATAGATCTCAGAACCTTCGCCGACGATACACCGGTCTACTTTTGAACCGTCTGCAAAATACAGAGGTGTTATCATGTCGTTATTCGTATAGATCTTCCAGAATTCCTCATATAAGTTAAATTCCGGAATGATATCGATCAATTCCATATTGGATTCCCAATAGGAGCCTAAAGTTCCTACGTCTTTCCAGTAACCATTAAATTCGTAGGCATAACAATTATGTGTATTCTCATGTACATATGGAATAACATGCATACCGAAATCGCAGCCCGGCTGATCCTTCAATGTAAGCAGTGCTTCCCGAAGTATCGGCCAATTAAAGATGTAAATACCCATCGACGCCAGATTACTGCTTGGCTTCTCCGGTTTTTCCTCAAATTCTTTGATATGTCCCTGTTCATCAGCCACGACAACGCCGAACCGGCTTGCTTCTTCCCACGGAACCGGCATACATGCAATGGTAATATCCGCTTTTCTGGATTTATGGAAATCCAGCATAACTTCATAATCCATCTTATAAATATGGTCACCGCCGAGAATCAATACATACTCTGGATTATAACTTTCAATATATTCCAGGTTCTGGAAAATCGCGTTCGCTGTTCCCGAATACCAGTCTGCATTCTCACTGCCCTCATATGGAGGCAGCAACGTAACGCCGCCATAATTCCGGTCCAAATCCCACGGGATACCAATTCCAATATGTGTGTTCAGTCGTAAATGACGATACTGCGTCAATACACCGACAGTGTCAATACCTGAATTGATACAGTTGCTCAACGGAAAATCGATAATACGATACTTGCCGCCGAAAGCAACCGCGGGCTTAGCCACGTGTGCCGTCAATACTCCCAACCTGCTGCCTTGCCCCCCTGCCAGAAGCATGGCTATCATTTCCTTCTTAACCACGTAATCACCTCTTGTTGTTCTGTATGATTATTTAATTATAGCACTTTGAAATTAAATTGTGAACACTTTTTACTATTTTTTTCCTGTGCCCCCTAAAAAAATGTTCAATATTCCGATTTTTTTCGACACAGCATATCAAATAGCCGTAATTTTTGCACAATTTTGGCAATACTTTTTTGTGCATCTTTATTTTTGTTTTTAGAACCTTTATTTTTTCAGTAAAGCAAGCTATAATATATTGGAATATGACTAGAATAAGGAAGTGCTATTTAATATGTATAAAATTGATTTTAACCAGCCTATAAAGATCCATTTTATGGGCATTGGCGGTATCAGTATGAGCGGTCTGGCCGAAGTCCTTCTGGAACGCGGCTTTACAATTACCGGTTCTGACATGAAAGCTTCTCCGATCACGGAGAAACTGGAAAGTCATGGGGCTTCGATTATTTATGGCCAGAAGGCCGAAAATATTACCGATGACATCGACCTTGTTGTCTACACCGCTGCTATCCATCCGGATAATCCGGAATTCCAGGCTGTTGTGGCGAAAAACATTCCCCACATGGATCGGGCAGAACTTCTTGGACAGATTATGAGCAACTATAAAAACTCTATTGCCGTATCCGGTACCCACGGAAAAACAACAACAACCTCCATGCTCTCTTTGATCATGCTGGAAGGCGCCTGCGACCCGACCATTTCCGTCGGCGGCATTTTGAAGGATATTGACGGCAATATCCGTGTGGGCCGTTCCCAGAACTTCATTACCGAAGCCTGTGAATATACGAACAGCTTTTTGAAATTTAATCCACGGATTGAACTGATTCTGAATGTGGATGCGGATCACCTGGATTTCTTTAAAGACCTGGACGATATCCGCCATTCCTTCCGCCTTTTCTCCGAAAAGCTGGATAAAGACGGTGTCCTGATCATTAATGGTGAAATTCCGAATCTGGACTACTTCACCGAAGGGCTCCCATGTAAGATCATCACTTATGGCCTGGAAGCCAATGACAGTTACACCGCTCAAAATATTTCTTTTAATGAATATGCCTGCGGAAGCTATGATTTATACATTGACGGCGAAAAATTTGAACATATCGATTTAAATGTTACTGGTCTCCACAATGTTTCCAACTCATTGGCAGCCATTGCTGCCGCCAGAGAACTTGGAATATCCATGGACAATATCAAGTCCGGCCTGCTGAAATTCAAAGGCACGGACCGGCGTTTCGAGTATAAGGGAGAAGTCAACGGCATCACTATTCTTGACGACTATGCTCATCATCCGACAGAAATCGAAGCGACCCTGACTGCGGCTAAAAACTATCCACACCATAAAATCTGGTGCGCTTTCCAACCACATACCTACACACGGACCAAAGCTTTGCTGAAAGACTTTGCCAAAGCCCTTTCCCTGGCCGACCACGTCGTACTTGCAGACATCTATGCAGCCAGAGAGGCGGACACCGGTGAAATTCATTCCAGAGATTTACAGACCGAGATAAAAAAACTCGGCACCGAAGTCGATTATTTTCCTTCCTTCGGGGAAATCGAGAAATTCTTACTGGAAAACTGTGACCACGGTGATTTACTGATCACTATGGGGGCCGGCGATATCGTCAATGTGGGAGAAGATCTTTTGAAAAAAATTTAAACTTTTTTATTCACAATTACACAGCCTTTATTTCCGTTACTTTTCACCACTTATCCACATTATCCACAGATTTATTAACAATTTTTCCGTTTTAAATCTGTGGATAATTCTATTTACATAACATTATCCACAAAGTCTCTCCAAAACCTTCCAAACCTCTTGTTTTTTCAAGATTTTTCGACATCTCCTCTGTTGTCGATAAATGTATCCACAAAAGTTATCCACATTATTCACATTTTCCACAGCTTCTTCCCCGAAAATTCCGGCCTATTTCCAACTTTTTTAAAACATGTTATAATGGCCATGATTAAGAAAAACCAAAGTTTTTTCGAAGTGAAGCACGGCGAATTACATATTATACGAGGTTGAATGACTTATGAAATCGATTCAATTACATACCGACATGCCCCGGAATATCACCATGATTCCAAACGAGTTTTTGGACCATTACATGTCAGGGGCTAACGGAGAATTTTTAAAGATTTATCTTTATCTGCTCCGATGGGCCGGTTTCCCGGAAGCGGAAATCACGGCAACTTCGATGGCAGACTTTTTTAATATGACGGAGAATGATGTGAAACGCGCCCTGCGGTTCTGGGAACAGGAGGGCCTGCTGCGTATTGCATGGGACAGAGAAGGAAATATTACGGATATCTGTCTGCGTCCGGTCACAGCGCCATATGCCTCAGAGCAGACTGCTGTAATTCCGCCTGAAATATCCGCCCCGGCAGAACCGGAGACTGCGGCGGCTGTCACTCATGAAACAAAAGAATATCAGATACCTTCTTATTCTATGAATGATCTTCAGTCTTTCATGGAAGAACAGAGCGGCGACCAGCTTTTCTTTATTATTCAGCAGTACACAGGAAAACCGCTGAATCAGAAAGATATGAATACCATTTTATTTTTCCACAATGAGCTTGGTATGTCCCAGGATCTGATCGAACATCTTTTTGAATATTGTATTTCTAATGGTCACCGCAAAATGAATTATATCCAGGCCGTGGCCATCGGATGGACGGAAACAGGAATCCGGACTGTGGAAGAAGCCAAAGCCTATTGCGCTTCCTTTAACAAGTTAAATACTTCTGTCATGAATGCTTTTGGCATTAAAAGCCGTTACCTGACAGAGGACGAACTCTGTTTCATCCGCCGTTGGAATGAGGAATACCACTTTTCTCAGGAATTAATTGTTGAAGCCTGTAAACGTACTATTTTAACAGCCCACACAGCCAGCTTCC
>CATYEA010000149.1 GCA_958405355.1 uncultured Lachnospiraceae bacterium | reverse complement strand
CATATTGAAGATCATGAAAAAGCCGCCATTGTTGGCATTAACGGCGCCGGAAAGTCCACCCTTCTGAAAATTATTATGGAGGAACTCTCTCCCGATGAGGGGAACGTCACTCTGGCTAAGGGAAAAACCATCGGTTATCTGGCCCAGCACCATTCCAGAGATTCCCATCGGACAATCTACGAGGAATTACTGGATGTGAAAAAAGATGTCATTGCTATGGAACAACGTATGGCTGAAGTCGAACTATCCATGAAGGATGCTCAGGGTGAAGAACTGGACAGTCTTCTCAAAACCTATGCCCGTCTGCGGCAATCTTTTGAAGACCAGAACGGCTATGCCTATCGGAGTGAAGTTGTCGGCGTCCTGAAAGGTCTTGGATTTGAAGAAGAAGAATTTAATAAAGAAGTCCATCTGCTCTCCGGCGGACAGAAGACCCGCGTGGCTCTTGGTCGTCTCCTTCTGGCCAAACCGGACATCCTCTTGCTGGACGAGCCAACCAACCATCTGGATATGAATTCCACCGCCTGGCTGGAAACTTTTCTTATGAATTATAGAGGTTCGGTCATTATCGTTGCTCATGACCGTTATTTTCTTGACAAAGTTGTAACAAAAATTATCGAAATCGATCACCATGAAGGCCATGTTTTTAAGGGAAATTACACGGATTATGCCGCAAAAAAGGCCCAGCTCCGCGATATTCAGCGGAAGGCCTGGTTAAACCAGCAGGCTGAAATCGCTCATCAGGAGGCGGTCATCCAAAAGCTCCGCTCCTTCAACCGTGAAAAATCCATTAAACGGGCCGAAAGCCGTGAAAAAATGCTGGATAAGATGGAGGTCATCGACAAACCTTTTGAAGAAGAAGCCGGTATGCGGATTTTGCTGAAGCCGGATACAACCAGCGGTAATGATGTTCTATTCATCGAGCATTTATCCAAAAGTTTCGACGGCGAATGTCTATTCCAGGATATCTCCATGGACATCAAACGCGGAGAACGGGTTGCTCTCATCGGCGACAACGGCGCCGGAAAAACAACCATATTAAAAATCATCAACGGACTCCTGCCTGCCGACACCTGCGAGCTGCGCCTCGGAGCAAAAGTACATATTGGTTACTACGATCAGGAACACCAGGTCCTTCACGATGAGAAAACTATTTTCGAAGAAATTTCGGATGACTATCCGACACTAAATAATACAAGAATCCGTAATGTGCTTGCTGCATTTCTCTTTACCGGAGAAGATGTCTTTAAACCAATAAAGACTTTAAGCGGCGGCGAACGGGGCCGTGTTTCCATGGCAAAGCTCATGCTCTCCCACGCTAATTTTCTCATATTGGACGAGCCTACAAACCACCTGGATATTCAGTCCCGTGAGATTCTTGAAGAGGCCCTGCAAAACTACGACGGCACAGTCCTTTATGTTTCTCATGACCGTTATTTTATCAATCAGACAGCCACCCGGATTCTTGACCTGACCGGCGGCGGACTCAACAGCTATTCGGGTAATTATGACCATTATCTTGAAAAGAAAGAACATCCTTCCATCGATTCTTCCGGTGGTTTTAAGGCAGCGATGGCTCCGGTTTCTCTTCCGGATGATATACATACGGACAGTATCCCGGCAAAACCCGCCGGAAAGGACGACTATCTGAGGCAAAAGGAAGAACAGGCGAAGGAACGAAAACGCCAGAATCAGATTAAAAAGATTGAAAATCGTATCGCTGAAATCGAAGAACGCATTAGTGAACTGGATGAACTTCTTACCCAGGACGATATCGCTACCGATGTAAAGCGTCTGATGGAAATCAATGAAGAACATGAAACATTGGACGAAGAACTGCTCGAACTTATGGAAGAATGGGAAGCATTAGTTGACTGAAAAAATTATTAAAAGGCTGAAACCTTCAACAGGTTCCAGCCTTCTTTGCTCTGCATCCAAATAGGATTTTGTTTTTTATTCCACTGCATGAATCGCATCATTGGATTTCCAGCTCTCCACAGCATTTTCAATATGTTGTTTTGCCAGATCGGCCGCTTCATCGGCCTGCCTTTTTTTTATAGCCTCCAGTATGGCCTCATGCTCTTCAAAAGAACTCTTCGCACGTTTTTCATTTTGAAGCGCAGACTTACGGACCTGCTGTACGTACTCATGAAACGTTCGAAGCATATGTTCCAAAAGATGACTTCCCGAAGCAGCATACATGAGATCATGAAACTTGTTGTCACAGACATAAACCTGTTCCCACAGTTCCTTTTTTCGATAGTATTCAGACATGTAAAGCACTTCTTCCATGGCTTCAATCTGTTCGTCCGTAATATTTTCCACTGCCCAGCGGGCCGCCAGTCCCTCCAGAAGGGAACGGATGGCATATACATCTTTGACATCTTTTCCGTGGATATTATGCACATAGGCTCCACGATTCGGTATGGTATCCACAAGTCCTTCCAACGCCAACTGGCGGATAGCTTCACGTACCGGTGTCCGACTGACACCATAAGCCTTCGCCAACGCAGTCTCTCTCAGTTCTTCCCGATCTCTGAATGTTCCGGAAAGAATATCCGAGCGAAGATTCTGATAAACCTTTTCTGTCAGCGAATATTCATTTTTTAACATAATGCGGCCTCCTAAGCCCCAATGGTATAATTACAGGCTTTACAGCCTTCGTCAATCACTTTTAAAAGTTCTTCATCTGTCAGCGATGTCACACGTCCGCTTTCATATTCCTTATCCACCCATTCCTTTACATAGCTGATAAGCGGATCCGACTTTGTCACACATTTTTCCCCTTTCAGACGGAAATATGTATTGATCCAATGGGCAATGCCTGCCAGTCCTGAGGTATTGGAAACAGCTACCATAACCGGACGGTTCAGGAATTTTTCCGTATCAAAAATATTATAAATCTCTTCGTTTTTAAGCAGACCATCCGCATGAATTCCGGCACGGGTCACATTGAAATTCTTTCCGACAAACGGTGTTCTGGAAGGCAGCTTATATCCGATTTCTTTTTCATAGTACTCGGCCATCTCTGTAATTACTGTTGTATCCATACCGTCCAATGTTCCACGAAGCTGGGCATATTCAAAGACCATAGCCTCCAGCGGTGTATTTCCGGTACGTTCTCCAATACCGAAAAGGGAACAATTGACCGCACTGGCGCCGTATAACCAGGCCGTTGAAGAATTGACAACTGCCTTATAAAAATCGTTGTGTCCATGCCACTCAATCATGCTGGAAGGCACCCCGGCATGAACATTCAAGCCGTAAATGATTCCCGGAACTGACCGCGGAATGGCCGCACCGGTAAAGTTTACACCATAGCCCATCGTATCACAGGCACGAATCTTAATCGGAATACCATAACTTTCACCCAGTCTCTGAAGCTCCAGACAAAATGGAATAACAAAGCCATAAATATCAGAACGGGTAATATCCTCCAGATGGCATCTTGGACGCACACCGGTTTCAAGACACTCCCGGACAACACTTAAATAATGTTCCATCGCCTGTTTACGGGTCATCTTCATTTTATAGAAAATATGATAATCGGAACAGCTGACCAGGATACCCGTTTCCTTAATTCCCATTTCACGAACAAGCTCAAAATCCTTCTTATTTGCCCGAATCCAGGACGTTATTTCAGGGAACTCATATCCCCGTTCCATACATTTATATACCGCATTTCGGTCTTTTTCACTGTAAAGGAAAAATTCACTCTGGCGGATAATTCCCTTCGGGCCGCTCAATCGATGCATATAGTCAAATAATGTCACGATCTGCTCTGTAGAATACGGCGCCCGGGACTGCTGTCCGTCACGGAAGGTCGTATCTGTGATCCAGATTTCCTCCGGCATGTTCGGCGGTACAACTCTATGATTAAATACAATCTTTGGTACTTCTTCATATGGAAATAGATTCCGGAAAACATTCGGCTCTTTAACATCCTGAAGTGCATAAAAATGCTCTTCCAGGGTCAGCAAATTGTCATGAGGATTCATGACTACATTACGATTATCCATAATTCACACTCCTGTTCCTGTCACACTTAATTGCTTTAATTAACTAATTTGTGAACGTTTGTGTATAATTGTATACAATTATACACTTTATGTCAATACATTAACGCAAAAATCCCCCTCCGCCAATATCTCCATCGATATCAACAAAGGGGGACTTTACATCTCCAAGTATTTATTTTTACATCATAGCTTCCAGATTTTCACGAATAGCCTTGATAAATCCTTCACTTGTCAATTCGGTTACTTCTTTCAGTGTAGTCAGAAGTACCAGGTCTTTTGTCATTTTACCGGATTCAATGGTCTGAACTGTAGCCTTTTCCAACTTATCAGCAAAATCCATTAATGCCTGATTACCATCCAGCTCACCGCGTTTTCTAAGTGCTCCGGTCCATGCAAAAATCGTTGCAACAGAGTTTGTGGATGTCTCTTCTCCAGCCAGATATTTATAATAATGTCTCTGGACGGTACCATGGGCGGCCTCGTATTCATAATAACCTTCCGGAGATACAAGTACGGAAGTCATCATAGCCAAAGAACCGAAAGCAGAGGATACCATATCGCTCATAACATCGCCATCATAGTTCTTACATGCCCAGATATATCCGCCTTCAGATTTCATAACACGGGCTACAGCATCGTCGATCAATGTATAAAAATACTCCAGACCGGCGGCCTCAAAGGCTTCTGCATAATCCGCATCATAAATTTCCTGGAAAATATCTTTAAATGTATGGTCATATTTTTTAGAAATTGTATCCTTTGTTGCAAACCATAAATCCTGTTTTGTATCCAACGCATATTTGAAGCAGCTGTGAGCAAAGCTTCGGATGGATTTTTCAACATTATGTACGCCCTGCACAATACCCGGTCCATCAAATTCATGAACCAGTTCCCGGGTTTCTGTTCCATCAGCAGCTGTATATACCAGTTCCACTTTACCAGCTCCCGGAATCTTCATCTCAGTTCCTTTATATACATCACCATAAGCATGTCTCGCCAGTGTGATCGGTTTTGTCCATGTCTTTACATTCGGCTCAATACCCTTTACAATAATCGGCGCACGGAAAACAGTTCCATCCAAAATCGCGCGGATCGTACCATTCGGACTTTTCCACATTTCTTTCAGATTATACTCATCCATACGGGCAGCATTCGGAGTGATCGTCGCACATTTTACAGCAACGCCATACTTTTTCGTAGCCTCTGCGGAGTCCACTGTCACCTGGTCATCCGTTTCATTACGGTATTCCAATCCCAGATCATAATATTCAGTATTTAATTCTACAAATGGCT
>CATYEA010000148.1 GCA_958405355.1 uncultured Lachnospiraceae bacterium | reverse complement strand
CTTTCTGCATAGCCTCCTCCAGCTGTTCAATTCCCATATGAAACGGCGGATTTGACAGATAGGCTTCATACTCCTTCTTTTTCGACGCCGCTTCTTCCGGGACATCCGCCGCTGGCGACCGTTTTTCATCTCTGTATCCGGCGGGCTCATTTCCAGATTTTTCGAGAATGTATTCGATTACGGCTTCCGCCGCGATCTCTCCCTCAGCCAGCGCTCCTGTCACATATTTTTGAGGGCACCCGCCGGCCACATCCCCGGCGGCAAATAAGCCTTCCAGCGTCGTTTTTCTTTTCGTGTCCACCCAATAGCCGCTGGCCGTATGGCCGCCGACAATATAAGGTTCTGTCCCTTCAATCTCCACATTTTCTTCCGAAGGCCCTTTGCCCGCCTCCAGCCATTTTAAAGTCTGGCTTGGAGCCATGTTTAAATAGGCCCTGTACAGATCCTCTTCCTGTTCCTTTGAGATTCCCTCCGTACGCAGGTAACACGGTCCCCGTCCGGACCGATTTTCCATCACCGTGCCATAGACTCTCTGGGAGGTTGTCAGACCATAGTGTTCTTCATAGACCCCGCCCTCGGCATTGACCTGCTTTGCTCCCACGCCCTGGGCGATCGTTCCCGTCGGAGCGATGGTATCCTTGCACCGCAGAGCAATAAAACGCATCTCAAAGGTAGTCATCTCTGCTCCGGCCAAAAGTCCCATAGCATACCCGGCGCCCGTATTAAAGGGCGGATACCACATTTTATGTCTTGAAAAGCCCGGATTATTTGGGCGGTACAGCCCGGCGGCGCCCCCGGTGGCACACAGAACCGCCTTTGCATCAATGTCATAAAAAATTTCTTGATCCACATCAAAGCCATAGGCTCCGCAAACGATCTTTTTTTGTCCCTTTTTGGATATTTTATAATCCGTAATGTTCACATGATTTAAAACCTGAACCCCTGGCATTTTAGCCGCGGCCTCCGCCAGGATCGGTTTGATATTTTCTCCGTTAATCTTAATATTTCGATTTCCCCGGGTCACATATTTTCCATTTGCATCCTTTAAAATGACCAGTCCCAACGCTTCCATCTTTTCAGTGACCCGATTCAGACGCTCCGACATCGTCCGGAGTAAATCCTCCCGGACAATGCCCTCCGCATCTTTTTTAGCGTAGTCCACATAATCCTGGGGAGTTCTTCCTTCCGTTATATATGCGTTGATGGCATTCACACCGGCCGCCAGACAGCCGCTGCGCCTGATATTTGCCTTTTCTGCGATGAGAACCTTCAGGCCGCTCTGCTCTCCCAAAGTAATGGCGGCAAAACACCCCGCCGTTCCCCCGCCGATGATTAATACATCTGTTTCTATTTTCTTTGAAATCATAAATATCTCCCCATGGTAAATGCTAAATTACAACAGAATCCTCTTTTAAGGACTTATTCTCCACCAGCCAGGCCTTATCCCCGGATATGGCGAAAATCCGATACAGGAAAACATCCACCTTTTCCCCGGCCTCGATTTTCTTCTCTTCCAGTCCCCGTTTAGCCGTAATGACGACGCCGTTCACGCGGACCGACACCTCAATATTACTGCCGCGGAAGGCAACCCGCTCGACGATGCCCTCCGCCGCCGAGCTTTTATATTTCTGAATCTCATCTTTTTTTGTAATCCTTACAAATTCAGGACGGATAATGGCTTTCTCCGCCTGAGGAATATCGTCAAAATTCTGAAAATCCCGATAGGTCTCCACCACCGATGTCCGTCCGAAAAATCCGGCGGTGAAGGCGGTCTGAGGATTCTGATAAATCTCCAGAGGCGTGCCGATCTGTTCGATCCGCCCCTGATTCGTAATAATGATCTCATCCGCCACCTCGATGGCTTCATCCTGATCGTGGGTTACAAAAATACTGGTAATTCCCAGTTTTTCGATCATATCCTTCAGCCAGCTCCGAAGCTCCTGGCGTACCTTCGCGTCAATTGCGGCAAAGGGTTCATCCAAAAGCAGCAAATGGGGATTCGGCGCCAGGGCTCTGGCAAAGGCGACCCTCTGCCGCTGGCCGCCGGAGAGCTGGCTCGGATATCGCTTTTCAAGTCCGGACAGACCGATCAGCTGGATCAATTCCGTGACCCTCTCTTTAATTTTGGCTTTATCCACCTTTTGAACAGTCAGGCCAAAGGCAATATTATCGTAGACCGTCATATATCGAAATAAAGCATAATTCTGAAAAACAAAGCCGATACCTCTCTGACTGGCCGGAATATTATTAACCACCTGGCCGTCAATGATAATGTCGCCGCTATCCGGCGTTTCCAGTCCGGCGATCATCCGAAGGATCGTCGTTTTACCGCTGCCGCTGGGTCCGAGAAGACCGATCAGCTTGCCTTTTTCAATACCAAAGCTGACATTATCCGACGCTTTATAATTCCCAAATGTTTTATTTATATTTTTTAATTCCACATACATGTTAGCGCTCCTTCTTTCCCCTGTATTCTATGATGCTTCGGATGATCAACAGAATAACCGCAATGATCACCAAAAGAGAGGATACGGCAAAGGCCGGCACATACTGAAACTCATTAAATAAAATTTCTATATGAAGCGGCAGTGTATTCGTCTTGCCTCTCAAATGTCCGGACAGTACGGATACGGCTCCGAACTCGCCCATGGCCCTCGCTGTACATAAAACGACGCCGTACAAAAAGGCCCATTTGATATGGGGAAATGTGATTTTCCTGAAAATCGTCAGTCCCTTTGCTCCCATCAAGGCCGCCGCTTCTTCCTCATCCGTTCCCCGGGCTTCCAGCACCGGGATCAACTCCCTCGATACAAAGGGGAATGTGACAAAAATCGTCGCCAGAACAATCCCCGGCACAGCAAAAACAATCTTTATTCCCAATGACTGGAGATAGGGATACAAAAAGCTCTGTTTTCCAAATACAAGAATATAGATCAGACCGGCAATGATCGGTGAAACAGTCACCGGTATATCGATCAGCGTCGTCAATATTTTTTTACCGCGGAAACGGAACCGGGTAATGGCCCAGGCCGCAAACAGACCAAAAATCGTGTTGCAGATCAGCGCGATCACCGTCGCTTCCAGCGTCAGCTGCAATGCTTTGACCGTATATTCATCGGTGATCGCCTCCAGATAAAAGCTCAGTCCTTTCCTAAGGGATTCGGTGATCACAACATACAGCGGCAGAATAAGCATAATGAATAAAAATAGAACGCTGATACCGATCAGCAATCCCTTTATCACCGGAGACTGTTTTTTTTGATTTTCCATTATGCCTCACCTCCCATGATCTTCCGGTTATTTCTCGCCTGCAGGACATTGATCCCAAACAAAATTAAAAATGAAGCGATGATCATCACCAGCGCGATCGCCGTCGCACTGGCATAGTCATATTCCTGCAGCTCTGACATGATCATCAAAGGGGCGATTTCTGTATAATAGGGTTTATTTCCGGCAATGAAGACAACGCTTCCGTATTCGCCGATACAACGCCCGAAGGCTAGGCCCGTACCGGTGAGCAGGGCCGGCATTAATTCGGGAAAAATAACCTTTCGGAAAATCATCCCCGGCTTTGCTCCCAGCACCCGGGCCGCCTCTTCATATGTACCGTCCAGCTTTTCCAGCACCGGCTGCACGGCCCTCACAACAAAGGGGATTCCGATAAACACCAGCGCAATGGTGATTCCGATACGGGTGTAAGCAATCTTTATTCCAAATCTTGCAAAAAAGCTTCCAACCAATCCGTTATCTGCGGTCAGCGACGTGAGGGAAATTCCTGCCACCGCCGTCGGCAGTGCAAAGGGAAGTTCGATCATTCCGTCCATAATCCGTTTCCCCGGAAACTCATACCGGACCAGTACCCATGCCAGAATCAGTCCCATAACGGCGTTGATCAGCGATGCCGCCAGCGCTGTTATAAAGCTGACATAAAAACTGGAGAGCACCCGGGCCCTGGTAATGGTCTGTATAAATTCTCCAAATCCAAGCCGGCTTGTAAAAATCACCAGAGACGCCAGCGGAATCAATACAACACAGCTTAATATAGCAAGTGTAATTCCCATAGATAATCCAAAGCCGGGAATTACTCTTTTTCCAGTTTTTCTCATAAATAACTCCCTGATTCCTATTTTTCGTAAATCTGGTCAAAGACACCGCCGTCGGAAAAATGCTTTTCCTGAGCCGCATCCCAGCCGCCAAAATCATCAATTGTTACAAGATTAATATTCAGATCAAAGACGTCGGCATATTCCTGGAGAATATCCTGATTTAAAGGACGATAATAATTATCCCCGGCAATTCTCTGAGCCTCGTCCGAATAAAGATAGTTCAAATATTCTGTGGCGGCATCTCGGGTTCCCCGGGCGTCAACGACTTCATCCACAACAGCTACCGATGGCTGTGCAAGAATGCTGATGCTCGGTGTGATGATCTCATAATCATCCGGATAGTCCTGAATGGAAAGAAAGGCTTCATTTTCCCAGGCAATAAGTACGTCCCCCTGGCCGTTTTCCACAAAGGATGTGGTTGCTCCTCTGGCGCCGGAATCCAAAACAAGAACATTTTCATATAAGGTCTTCATAAAATTCTTAATCTGCTCTTCATCGCCGCCGAATTTCTGATCCGCATAAGCCCAGGCCGCCAGATAATTCCAACGGGCGCCGCCGGAAGTCTTCGGATTCGGTGTGATAATGCCCACATCATCTCTGACTAAATCATCCCAGTCTTTAATATTTTTCGGATTTCCCTTGCGGACAAGAAATACGATGGTGGATGTATATGGCGCACTGTCATCCGGAAACTCGTCAATCCAGCCCGGCTCGATCAATCCGGCATCCTCTACGGCCTTAACGTCGTATTCCAAAGCCAGCGTAACCACATCCGCTTCGAGGCCGTTGGCAACCTCCAAAGCCTGTTTTCCCGAACCGCCATGGGACTGGGTCACTTCCACATTCTGACCGGTTTCTTCTTTCCAATGCTCTGCAAAGGCCTTATTATAAGCCTCATATAACTCTCTTGTCGGATCGTAGGACACATTTGTCAGTGTCACTGTCTCTCCTCCGGACTCACCGGCAGAATTTTCGGATGAAGCCGCTGTACTTGCGCTTTCCGAACTGTCTGCGCTTCCGGAGCCGCAGGCTGTCAAACTTCCGATCACTAATGCGATTGCCAATCCAAAACCAAATATATTCTTTTTCATGTTATTTTCCTCTCTTTTCATATTTTTTAACTATTTTCCATATTGTTTTCGGTCAACATCGGATCACGCCGCCTGCGACGGAGAATAAACTTTTCTTTTCCATCAAACTTACCTTTCCTTTCCAAAATAGTCATGACCACCCGTAAAACGGGTGGCTTGTTCTGAGGCTATAAGCCTCTATTG
>CATYEA010000147.1 GCA_958405355.1 uncultured Lachnospiraceae bacterium | reverse complement strand
TGAAGCAATTGTTTCTCTTGGCCTTGCTAATAGCAGATACAAAGATTTTTATGATATTTATGTGCTGGCTTGTGCTTACACTTTAGATGGCAGCAAATTAAAAAATGCGATTGCAGAGACATTTACTTACAGAGGAACGGATTTTGACGATATAATCGTCTTTGAACAAGGATTCGCGGAAGATAAAATTCGACAAAACAGATGGAATGCATTTATAAAAAAGAAAAAAGCTATGATTCATGTGGACTTTATCAAAACCATAAATTTAATAAAGATATTACTTGAACCATTGGTTGTATCTATAAACGATGCGACACCATTTGAAAGAGTGTGGAGTAAAGAAACAAAGCGATGGAACGAGATACATGTTGAGTAAAACAAAACCCTTTATTTGCCGGAATAGCGGCAGATAAAGGGCCTGTTTGGTTACAGATATCTATTCTTCGTTTTCATCTTCAATTTGTTCATCCATATTCATGACCTGACGCTTTCTAGCCAGTTCATCATTTTCCAGATATTCATCATAAGTACATTGTTTATCGATGAGGCCGCCAGGAGTAATTTCCATAATACGGTTGGCGGTTGTCTGAACGAACTGGTGGTCCTGGGATGTGAAGAGCAGGACGCCCGGATATTTGATCAGACCGTTGTTCAGGGCTGTAATAGATTCCATGTCCAGGTGGTTCGTCGGCTCATCAAGAATCATCGTGTTGGCACCGGACATCATCATGCGGGAGAGCATACAGCGCACCCGCTCGCCGCCGGAAAGCACATTGACCCGTTTCAGGCCGTCGTCACCGGAGAAGAGCATACGGCCGAGGAAGCCGCGGACATAGGTAACATCTTTTTCCGGAGACCAAGGCATCATCCAGTCAACGATGGTGTCGTCACTGGCAAATTCCTTTGTATTGTCCTTCGGGAAATAGGCCTGGGAGGTGGTTACGCCCCATTTATAGGTTCCTTCATCCGGTTCCATCTCGCCAGCCAGAATTTTGAATAAAGTAGTGGTGGCGTTGACATTTGGTCCTACAAAGGCCACTTTATCATCATGTCCCAGAGTAAAGGAAATATTGTCCAGCATCTTTACACCGTCGATGGTTTTGGAAATACCATCGACCATGAGGACTTCGTTTCCGATTTCCCGGTTTGGCTTGAAGTCAATATATGGATATTTACGGCTTGAAGGCCGGATTTCATCCAATTCGATTTTTTCAAGTGCCCTTTTACGGGAAGTTGCCTGCTTGGATTTGGAAGCATTGGCGCTGAACCGCTGGATAAATTCCTGAAGTTCTTTGATTTTCTCTTCTTTTTTCTTATTGGCTTCCTTCATCTGTTTAATCATCAACTGGCTGGATTCGTACCAGAAATCATAGTTTCCGGCGTAGAGCTGAATTTTGCCATAATCGATGTCCGCAATATGGGTACAGACTTTATTTAAGAAATAACGGTCGTGGGATACGACGATGACTGTATTATCAAAATTAATGAGGAATTCTTCCAGCCATGCAATGGCATCCAGATCCAGGTGGTTGGTCGGCTCGTCCAAAAGCAGAACATCCGGATTGCCAAAGAGGGCTTTGGCCAGGAGGACTTTGACTTTCTGTCCGCCGTCCAGGTCACGCATCATGGCATAGTGGAGATCCGGTTCAATACCGAGGCCATTTAAAAGGATGGCCGCATCACTTTCTGCTTCCCATCCGTTCAATTCGGCAAATTCCCCTTCCAGTTCGCTGGCGCGGATACCGTCGGCTTCGGTGAAATCTTCCTTCATATAAATAGCGTCTTTTTCTTTCATAATTTCATAAAGGCGGGCATTCCCCATGATTACTGTATCGAGAACCTGGAAATCATCATATTTATAGTGGTCCTGCTCAAGTACGGAGAGGCGCTCTCCCTGATTCATGGTAATATCGCCTTTGCTCGGTTCCAGCTTTCCGGAAAGAATTTTCAAGAAAGTGGATTTTCCGGCACCGTTGGCACCAATCAGACCATAGCAGTTGCCTTCGGTAAATTTAATATTCACATCTTCAAATAACGCACGTTTTCCTAAACGAAGAGTCACATTGTTTGCACTAATCATGTTTCAATACCTTTCTGTAGTTGTTCTATCAAATGACACGTATTCTATTTTATCGAAAATCCCTGAATTTGCAAGAACTTTCCAGCAGAATTATTAACTGTGGAGTGCTTTTTTCGGGCAATTGTCCACGCAGCTCATGCAGAGAATACATTCGGTGCCGTTTTCACGGCTTCTGGCATTATCAAGCATGTCCACATTCATCGGGCAGAGCCGTTTGCATTTTCCGCAGGAAATACATTTTTCCTCATCCACAGTAATCCGAATCCGGGCGAAGTAGCTCATTGGCTTTAAAAATACAGTAATCGGGCAGATATATTTGCAGAAGGCCCGGTTGTCCTTGAAAGCAAAGGCCAGACTGATGCCTGCGATATAGTAGAGGATATTTCCGATGATAAAGCTGTAGAACATAATCCGTTCGATATTTGGCACATGGAAAAGGAAAAGGGCACCGACGAAAAGAAAAGCCAGAGTAAACGTAATATAACGGATAAAACCAATATTTTTTCTCGGAGTATTCGGGTGTTTAAATGGCAGAAGATCCAGAATCATGGCTGTCCAGCAGGCATATCCGCACCAGCCCCGGCCAAAAAACAGGGGACCGAAGATCTTGGCGACCGCATAATGGATGGTGGCCGCTTCAAAAACACCCATGAACAGGTAATACCAGAATCCCTCAATCTGCATATTTTCATTGGAAAGAAGGCCGAGATAAACAAGCATATACAGGCCAACACCAAGCTGAACGACAAGACGGGCATACTTAAATTTTTTGATATACAGACACAGACCAAGGCAAAGAAAACCTCCGATATATGTAAAATTGAATAAATAAAAAATATTGTCCAAAGTCTGCCATAGGGTGATGGCAATGGTTTCAAAAATTGCGAAAAAGATGAGGGCAGGGGCATACTTTTTCAAGGTGTTCATAGAGTTTCCTTCTTTCGTTTTTGATAGTTCTATTTTATCATTAAAATATTCTATCGTCACTTTATTTTGCATGATATAATAAAATTTAAAGGGAGGGAAATTTGTGAAAATAGTGAATTTAATTGAGAATACAGAAGGATGCAGCGGCTGTGCCAGTGAACATGGCCTGAGCTTTTATATCGAAACGGGAAAACATAAATTGTTGGTGGATACGGGAGCAACGGATGCCTTTATACGGAATGCAGAAATTTTGGGTGTGGATTTGGCGGCCGTGGACACGGTGATTTTAAGTCATGGACATTATGACCATGGCGGCGGGATTCCGGCCTTCGTAAAAATAAATTCAAATGCGAGAATATACATAAGAACGGCTGCTTTTGGGAATTTTTATCATAAGGGACATAAAAATGAAAGATACATTGGCATTTCACCGGAGATTCAGAATTATTCTCAGGTGATTCCGGTGGACGGTAATTTGAAAATTGACGAAGAACTGTTTTTGTTTACCAATGTCACCGGGTGGCGGCTTTGGCCTTCGGGAAACAACTCTTTAAAATGCAGGAAAGGTGAAGATTATATACAGGATGATTTTTCCCATGAACAGTACCTGGTCATCTGCTGTGAGGGGAAAGAGATACTTGTTTCTGGCTGTGCCCATAATGGCATTTTAAATATACTGGATACTTATAAGGAACTTCGGAAACGGGAGCCGAATGTGGTGGTTAGCGGCTTTCATATGATGCAGCACCATGGCTATTCTGAAGAAAATCTGGCCGTCATCCGGGAGACAGCGGCAGAACTTAAAAACTGTCGGACTCGGTTTTATACGGGACATTGTACGGACCAGATTCCTTTTGAGACAATGAAAGAAATTATGGGTGACCAGCTCATTTATGTCCATAGCGGAGATATCATTGAATTTTAAAGTCTCAAATTGTAGAAATTTGGTTGACGCAGATGGATTAATCTTTTATGATGTATGTTATTGCTAATAAAATTACGGGGGGAAAAAGAAATGTTGGAAAAGCTTTTTAAGCTCAAAGAAAATAACACAACGGTGAAGACGGAAGTATTGGCCGGTATTACGACTTTTATGACAATGGCCTATATTCTTGCGGTAAATCCGGGTATTCTTGCAGCAGCAGGTATGGATCAGGGGGCTGTTTTTACAGCAACAGCAGTAGCGGCTTTCATTGGAACTTTATGTATGGCCTTGTTTGCAAATTATCCATTTGCACTGGCTCCGGGTATGGGACTTAATGCCTATTTTGCCTATACGGTTGTTCTCGGCATGGGCTATTCCTGGCAGACGGCATTGACGGCCGTATTTGTCGAAGGCCTTGTATTTATCGTTCTTTCGGTGACCAATGTCCGGGAAGCTATTTTTAATGCCATTCCGATGAACCTGAAATCAGCCGTCAGTGTGGGTATCGGCTTGTTTATCGCCTTTATTGGACTACAGAATGCAAATATAGTTGTCGGTGGGGCCACCCTATTGGAATTATTTTCTGTGGAGGGCTATAATCTGGCCAACGGTGTGAATGCGACCTTCAATGATGTGGGAATCACAGTGCTTCTGGCAATCATCGGTGTGATCATCACAGCCATTTTGGTCATTAAAGATATTAAAGGAAATATTCTCTGGGGTATTTTAATCACTTGGATTCTTGGAATTATCTGCCAGTTTACAGGTCTTTATGTGCCGAATCCGGAACTTGGATTTTATGATCTGCTTCCGGATTTCAGCAATGGGATTTCCATTCCGAGTCTGGCTCCGGTATTTTTTAAACTGGATTTTTCAAATGTATTTTCATTGAATTTCTTTGTTGTTGTTTTTGCATTTTTATTTGTCGATATTTTTGATACACTTGGAACTTTGATCGGTGTATCTACAAAGGCCGGAATGCTTGATGAAGAAGGAAAACTTCCGAGAATTAAAGGTGCTTTGATGGCGGATGCGGTTGGTACGACTTTCGGTGCAATTCTCGGTACATCGACAACAACAACATTTGTGGAAAGCGCTTCCGGTGTTACTGAGGGAGGACGCACGGGACTGACAGCATTGACAACAGCTATACTTTTTGCATTGTCACTGCTTCTTTCACCTGTTTTTTTGGCGATACCGTCCTTTGCAACGGCTCCGGCGCTGATCATTGTCGGATTTTACATGCTGAGCAATGTGGTAAATATTGATTTTACAGATTACAGTGAAGCCATTCCGTGCTATATCTGTATTGCAGCTATGCCATTTTTCTACAGTATTTCCGAAGGTATTTCCATGGGCGTCATTTCCTATGTGGCAATTAATCTCCTGACCGGAAAGTACAAAGAGAAAAAAATTGGAGCGCTTATGTATGTGTTGGCAATCCTTTTTATTTTAAA
>CATYEA010000146.1 GCA_958405355.1 uncultured Lachnospiraceae bacterium | reverse complement strand
TGAGACTGGGTACGGTTTGAACTCTGACGCGGCATATCCGTAAACAATTCGTCAAATTTATATTCATGTTTAAAATCATTAAAGTTTCTCTGGACCAAATGAAGGGTCACTCCCGCCCGGGAACTATTCTCCCAGGCGGCCTGAACAGCCTGTCCTGAAATATCCAGGCCGTAAATACTTTTATATGGCGCTCCAAGAGCCCGCTCGATCAAAAGCGTGCCAGTACCACAAAATGGATCCAGAATATTGGCATCCGTTCTCAGATAAGGTTTGGCATAGTGAATGATCATCGCCGCCTTCGCCGGATGCATGGAAGTTGCCGCAACATATTTTCGGTATCGAAACCGTTCATCCGGCATACAAGTCAGTTTTAAAAATACCCGACTGCTTTTGCTGCCAACAATCACCCGAATTTCAACTTCATAAAATGAAGATTGATTAATCAACATTCCCCGGCTGTTTTCCTGTAAACATACAGATAACTCTTTGGCCAGCTGATTTTTTTTAACAATGTCCTTTTCACCCCGCACATCTACACGAAATAAAAAGGGATGTTCTTCTTTATGACGACGGCTGATGTACTCTGTCAACCCCGCATTTAAAATGGTATTTCCAATTGTCTCCCCGTCAAGAGCCGGAATCGATGATGGATAAAAATCAAACAACAGAGCCTGGTATGTCCGGATTTCCCGGACCTTTGCCAGTTGCTTTGTCGTTATCAGACATCCGCCGCTCATGGTTTTTCCCTTAGTATCCGGAATCGC
Organism: uncultured Lachnospiraceae bacterium; assembly: GCA_958405355.1. Taxonomy (GTDB): domain Bacteria; phylum Bacillota; class Clostridia; order Lachnospirales; family Lachnospiraceae; genus Frisingicoccus. The sequence continues at coordinate 4,629 of CATYEA010000146.1, read as the reverse complement.
CTGGACTTCCTTCAGCACCTCGTCCTCATGGCCCCCGGAAACAATAAGAAGTAATTTATTCTCCAAATGATCTCCGGTAAATGTATGACGCTTCGGCGGCTCCATCTTCCATACTAATTTTTGCAGCTGTTTGATTTCTTCCGCAGAATGTTTCGTTCGTTCCTGATTTTCCAGGGACTTCCACCGTTCTTTTAACTCGGGAAGATATTTTTCATAATCAAACCCAGACAAAGCCGTCAAATAATCGCTCTTTAAAAACTGGGTTTCCTCTCTTTGATAATGTTCGAATAAAACATCCAGAAGAATCGGATCACCAACCCTTCCAAGAAGTTTCACGGCATTTTTACGCACTTTTGCATCACTGTGTTCCAACAAATCTACAAAATTGCTCTCATGTTCATAATATTCATCTAAAAAACGATCCAGATAAGCATCCTCTTTAATGATCCGATTCAGCTCGATCAGATTTTCCCGGATGTTTTTCTCCTCGTAAATCTCAGCACATAATTTATTTATCATTGGCACGCTTCCAATCCCTCCTGTCCGCTGCAAGTCTCCGAAATGATCAGTGTCACCGGATGACCGCCTTCCATCATATGATAGCTTCCTACCGGCCTGTCCGTCTCAATACGAATAGTCACCATTTCCAGACGTTTAAGTCCGGACATGGAATCAGACAGCTTATAGGCTTCCATCATTGTCTCCAAAGTCACACAGGCAATCATTACCCGGATTCCCGTTCCGTATCGGCAGATTTCCTCCAATACACCTTCCAGTGCACCTCCGGCGCCGCCGACAAAAACATGACTTGGCTTTTCAAGTCCCTTTAAAGCCTCCGGAGCTGTGCCCTCAATAATCTCCATATTTTCCGGCGCCAGCTTCTCCCTGTTTTGGTACAGGACTTCCAATGCTCTTGGATTTTTCTCAATGGCAATGACTTTACCTGACGAACATCGTCTCGCACATTCCACAGAGATCGATCCGGTCCCGGCCCCCACATCCCAGACTACCGAAGTTTCTGACAATTCCAGCTTGCCAACAGCAATCCACCGTACTTCTTCCCGGGTCATGGGCGTCTGGTTCCGCAAAAAAGCCCCATCTCGCAGCAGGCTGCCGGACATCTGAGCCGCTGCCGGATTTTTAATCATTACAAGACTTAACGTCGGATATTTGCTGTCTGCCGCATGAGCCTCTGTCTCCGGGCCGCAAAGTACTTCCTCCGGACCGCCGGATACAATAATTTCATCCGGATAGGAAATCCGGCTTCCCGCCGCCATATCCACAGTCGTCAATCCGGCTTCAATGAGCTTTCCGGCCATCCAGTCCGGTGTCCGCTCATTATCGCAGAGGACAAATAGCTTCGGATACTTCCGGACCGCTGACGCCAGCGACTCACCTGTCATATCCCGGCCATGAGCACTGAGAATCTTTGCATCCTCCATGGACTCGCCAAGCCGGGCCGCAAAAGCCTGGATTGAACCAATCCCCGGAATGACTGTAACTTTCCCATCCGGAAAGGTTCTCCGTACCAATCGAAAAAGACTGTACACCAGCGGGTCACCGGAGACAAGAATTCCCACTTTTAAAGCATCTGGCTGAACCTTGAGCCATTCAAGCCTTTCCATTATCCGTCCCATTTCAAATATATGTTTTTCATCAGCTTCCAGACCAAAAGTCCGGAGCAGCCGCTTATCTCCAATGACCAGATCACATTCCTCTGCGGCCTGACGGGCCGCCGGAAGTATGTAAGCCTCATCTCCCGGACCACCGCCAATAATTTTAATATCTTTCACCCTGTTATTGCCTCCGTATTCCGGCTTTTGCCCAAAAGCCTTCCTGATTCATTCAATAAAACAACGGCCACATTCCCTTTGCCGCCCATTCTCATCCGGCATTTTTCTGCCGCCTTATCACTGATAGGATTCCATATTCCTTCCAGCCCATGATCTTTTAAGATTTGTCCGGCCTCGGTTACCGTCCGGCATTCATAAAGCTTCTCAATCACCGGACGCTCGGCTCCCGCCAATGCGGCAAAGGTACAGATCGTCTCCATCCGGCCATCCGCCACATGACTGTGTGTATTCATAATATCTGCCGCCAGCTTCACGAGCTTACCTGCAAAACCACCGATTAAAATTTTTTCCACATTCAACCGAAGGGCTTCGTCCAGCATTAATCCTACATAGTTACTGATCTGGACAAATTCCACATGCTCCGTCATCTTTCCCTGGGCTGTCAGCCATTCCCGCATCCGATGCTCCCCTGTCTCTCCCAGAACAAAACAAATATATTCCGGCTTTGCTGCCGCTGCTACGGAAAGATAGGTTTTCAATGACTCCACTACCGCTGATTCGCTCATCGGCCGCACAATACCACTGGTTCCCAAAATTGAGAGTCCCCCCTCAATACCGATTCTCGGATTAAAAGTTCTGGCTGCAAGCTTGTCGCCTCCGGGAATAGAAATCTCCACCTCAGCCCCAACATCCCCAACACAGCGGCGAATCTCTTTTTCGATCATCTGCCGCGGCACCGGATTAATCGCTACTTCTCCCACCGGCACCTTCAGTCCCGGCCGGGTCACCCGGCCAATGCCTTCCCCGGCCGTAAAACGAATATCTCCTTTTTCCTCAAAAAGAGTTACCTTGGCAATGACTTCACAGCCGTCTGTCACATCCGGGTCATCCCCTGCGTCTTTAATGACTCCGCAGGCCGGAAAAACTTCGGAAATTATAGCTACCCGGACTGTTTTTCCTGACGGCGTCTCCACTTGGACCGAATCGGGACATTGGCCTGAAATCTGCCACCGTACAGAGGCCTGAACCGCTGCAGCCGCACAGGTACCTGTCGTAATTCCCTCTTTTAAATTATCCGATGGTTTTGTACAGTCTGAATTCATTATTTATTTCCCTTTTCTGCGTATATTGCAAAAGAAGGCCATCCCAGGGACAGCCTTCTTCTGATAATCACGTTATGACAATATTGCAAATTCTGATACTAACGATTTAAAAATTTAAATGTATGATATTAGAAAAGGCACATTGGTACGAACACTTGATTATAATTTGGTCACATTGGTTGCCTGAGGTCCTTTAGAACCTTCAACAACATCAAATTCAACTTCCTGGCCTTCATCAATTGTCTTGAAACCATTCATGTTGAGTCCTGTATAATGTAAGAACACATCATTACCTGTCTCATCACTGATAAAGCCATAGCCTTTCTGGCTGTTAAACCATTTCACTGTACCTTTCATAATTAAATCCTCCAAATATCTACTGTACCCTAACGGTATTCAGTACTCCTAGAATAGCATAGTCATCTTACAGTGTCAAACATTAATTGTCGACACTCTGTGAAATTTTTTTTACACTTTTCATAAAAATTGTATGGTATATCTGTGAAAATTGTATTATGATAGTAAAAGCATGAAACTTTTAAAAGACAATGGAGGTGTCTATGAAACATTTAATTAATCCATTAGATTTTTCCGTTGAAGAAACCGAAGAACTTCTTCTTCTGGCCGAGGATATTGCCAAAGACCGAAGCCGGTACAGTGAAGTCTGCCACGGCAAAAAACTGGCAACCCTTTTTTATGAACCAAGCACACGGACCCGTCTGAGCTTTGAAGCAGCCATGTTAAATCTGGGCGGAAATGTTTTAGGCTTTGCCAGCGGCGGTGACAGTTCTGCAGCCAAGGGTGAAAGCGTCGCCGACACGATCCGCGTCGTCTCCTGTTATGCGGACATCGTTGCCATGCGTCATCCAAAAGAAGGAGCAGCTCTCGTTGCTGCAACCCACGCTTCTGTTCCGGTCATCAATGCCGGTGACGGCGGACATCAGCATCCGACACAGACGCTGACCGACCTTTTGACCATTCATTCTCTGAAGGGCCACCTGGATAACCTGACCATCGGTCTGTGCGGAGACCTGAAATTCGGCCGTACAGTTCATTCTCTGATCAGTGCCCTGGGCCGTTATCCGGGAATTAAATTTGTACTGATCTCTCCGGAGGAATTAAAAGTGCCGTCCTATATCCGAAAAGAAGTTCTCCAGAAAAACGGCATTGAATTTAAAGAAACCGAAGATTTGGAATCTGTAATGACGGAACTGGATATTCTCTATATGACTCGTGTCCAGAGAGAACGTTTCTTTAATGAAGAAGACTATATCCGTTTAAAAGATAAATACATCCTGGATATGAACAAGATGTCTCTGGCCAGAGAAGATATGCTTGTTCTCCACCCACTGCCGCGTGTCAATGAGATATCCGTGGAAGTGGACAATGATCCAAGAGCTGTTTACTTTAAACAGGCTCAGTTTGGCGTCTATGTAAGAATGGCATTAATCATGAAACTTCTGGGGGTAGAATTATGTTAAATATCAGCGGTATTGAAGAAGGCTACGTCATTGACCATATCCGCGCCGGAAAAAGCATGGATATTTATAAATATTTAAAATTGGACAAGCTTGACTGCCAGGTGGCCATCATAAAAAATGCTTCCAGCAGTAAAATGGGCAAAAAGGACATCATCAAGGTTCAGGGTGACATGAATCTGAACCTGGATATTCTCGGTTTTGTGGATGATCAGATTACTGTCAACATCATCAAAGGCGGTAAGATCGTGGACA